>DASVQQ010000008.1 GCA_036389035.1 Jatrophihabitans sp. | reverse complement strand
CGGGCTCCACCCCGAACACCCGGGAGGCCACGGTCGTGTGCAGGTCCTCCCCGCCCATGAAAGCCTCGATCAGGCCGGCGTCCTCGGACAGGGTCGCCATGATGCGCATCTCGATCTGGCTGTAGTCGGCCGTCATCAGCGACTCGAAGCCGTGGCCGACGACGAACGCCTCGCGGATGCGCCGCCCCTCCTCGGTGCGGATCGGGATGTTCTGCAGATTGGGCTCGGTCGAGGAGATCCGGCCGGTAGCCGCGATCATCTGGTTGTAGGTGGTGTGGATGCGCCCGTCGTCTGCGATCGACTTGAGCAGCCCGTCGACGGTGACCTTGAGCCGGGTGGCATCGCGGTGGAGCAGCACCGCGGCCAGGAACGGGTGCCCCGTCTGCGCGTGGAGCGCCTGGAGTGCGTCGGCATCGGTGGTGTAGCCGGTCTTGGTCCGCTTGGTCTTCGGCAGGTTCAGCTCGTCGAACAGGATCTGCTGCAGCTGCTTGGGCGAGCCGAGGTTGAACCGGCGGCCGACGAGCGCGTGCGCCTCGGTCTCGGCGTCGAGCACCGCCGCGGCGAGCTCGGACTGCAGCTCGGTCAGGTGCGTGGTGTCCACCGCGATGCCGGTGGCCTCGATGTCGGCCAGCACGAAGGTCAGCGGCAGCTCGAGGTCGGTGAGCAGGGCGGTGCCACCCCGGCCGGCGAGCTCGGTGTCCAGAGCGTCGGCAAGGTCACGGATCGCCGAGGCCCGGACCGCTTCGGCCTGGGCCCGGGCGTTGTCGGACTCCTCCAGGCCGCCGTCGAGGGTGAGCTGGCCGGTGGCCGGGCCGGACTCGTCGCGCAACTCGCGCTTGAGATAGCGCAGCGCGAGGTCGGCCAGGTCGAAGGCACGCTGGCCGGGCTGCACCAGGTAGGCGGCCAGCTGGGTGTCCGAGCTGACCCCGGCCAGCTTCCAGCCGTGCTGGGCCAGCGCCAGCACCGGCCCCTTGATGTCGTGGCAGGCCTTGGCGAGGTCGGGATCGGCCAGCCAGCCGGCCAGCGCCTTGTCGTCGGACTCGGTGAGCTGGACGACCTCGACCCAGCCGGCGGCGCCGTCGGCGCAGGCAAGCGTCACCGAGTTGAGGGTGCCGGTGCCGCGGCCCCAGGTTCCGCCGAAGGACACCCCCACCCGGCGGCCGTCGGTGGCGTGCTCGGCCAGGAACCCGGCCACCTCGTCAGGCCCCAGCCGCAGCACCTCGACGTCGAAGCCTTCCGAGGCCTCGGGCTCGGGAGCTGCCAGGGTGGCGAACAGCCGCTCGCGCAGCACCCGGAATTCCAGGTTGTCGAAAAGCTGGTGCACCTCGTCGCGGTCCCACTGCTGGCGGCTGAGCTCACTCACCCCGAGGTCGAGGTCGACGTCGCGCACCAGCCTGGTCAGCTGGGCGTTGCGCAGCACCGAGCCGAGGTTCTCGCGCAGCGCGTCACCGACCTTGCCCTTGACCTCGTCGACCCGCTGCACCAGCTGCTCCAGCGAGCCGTACTCGCGGATCCACTTGGCGGCGGTCTTCTCCCCGACGCCGGCGATGCCGGGCAGGTTGTCGCTGGGGTCACCGCGCAGCGCGGCGAAGTCGGGGTACTGGGCCGGGCTGAGGTCGTACTTGGCCTGCACCTCCTGCGGGGTGAACCGGGTGAGCTCGGAGACGCCCTTCTTCGGGTACAGCACGGTGACCCGCTCGTTGACCAGCTGCAGCGCGTCGCGGTCACCGGTGCAGATCAGGACCTGCATGCCGTGCTCGGCGGCCTCTTCGGTGAGGGTGGCGATCACGTCGTCGGCCTCGTAGCCGGGCAGCGACAGCATCGGGATGCGCAGCGCCGCCAGCACCTCCTGGATCAGCGAGACCTGCCCCTGGAAGGGCTGCGGGGTGCTGGAGCGGTTGGCCTTGTACTCGGGGTAGGACTCGCTGCGAAAGGTCTGCCGGCTGACGTCGAAGGCGACCGCGAGATGGCTCGGCTGCTCGTCGCGCAGCAGGTTGATCAGCATCGAGGTGAAGCCGAACACCGCGTTGGTGGGCTGCCCGGCCTTGGTGGAGAAGTTCTCGACCGGCAGCGCGAAGAAGGCCCGGTAGGCGATCGAGTGGCCGTCGATGAGAAGCAGTCTGGGCGTGGAGTCAGCAGCTGTCACGGTGGCTGAGTCTAGGCCCACCGTCGGACAGTCCTGCCGCTCAGTGCGAGCTGGCCAGCCCCGCGTGGTGGGCCGGCCGGATGGCGCAGGTCAGCCGGGCGGTGCAGGTCCGGCGGCCCTGGTCATCGGTGATCACGATCTCGAACGAGGACAGCGTGCGCCCGACGTGGATGGGGGTGCAGACGGCGGTGACGACGCCTTCGGTGGCCATGCGATTGTGGCTGCAGCTGAGCTCGACCCCGACGGCGATGTGGTCCGGTCCGGCCAGCAGGCCCGCCGAGTACGAGCCTAGGGTCTCGGCCAGCACCGCCGAGGCGCCGCCGTGCAACAGCCCGTAAGGCTGGCGGTTGCCGGTCACCGGCATGGTGGCCACCAGGCGGTTCGGGTCGTTGTCCACGATCTCGATGCCCATCCGGGGGGCCAGCTGTTCGTCGGTGCCGTCCCAACGCTTCTGGAACTCATCGAGCATCGCCTGCTGCGCGGGTGTGATCATGCCCCTCTGCCTACCACACGGCTCGGGATCACCCCGCGCACCGTGCGGCGGCGGCGAAGCGCGACCCGGTCCATGGTGTCAGCGATTCCGAGGCTGCGGCGCAGCGCGGTGACCGAGGCGATCCGGCGCACCACCAGCGGTGCGAAGCCCAGCCGGGCCAGGTAGCGGTTGGCGTCCCGGGAGCCGGCCTGCACCCCGACGACCACATGGCTGATCTCACGGTCCTCGGCGTGCCGGACCGCTCCGGTCAGCAGCGCCCGCCCCGCGCCGCGCCTGCGGAAGGACGGGGCCACCAGCAGGTGCGAGATGTAGAGGGTGGTGGTGGGCGCCAGCACGCCGATCTGCTCCTCGAGCAGCACCGCGAACCCGACGAGCTGCTCGCTGGCCTCGTCCACCGCCACCAGCACCAGCCGGTCGATGTCGGAGAGCAACGAGCGGAAACGGTCGGCCACGGAGCTCAGGTCACCCTTGCGGCCCCGGCGCCCGATGTGCTCGGTGACCCCGTTCTCGACGGTGAGGGAGATGAGGTCGTTGATATCGGAGAGCGCGCCGGGTCTGATACGCAGGTTGCCTCTCGACACATCCGCTCCCGATTTCGAGTTGATCCCGACGCTGGGCGGGTTCGCCACTTCAGTGGCGAACCCGAACGCACCCTAGCGCGCGCGCGACCGGTCCGACAGAGCAATGGGAGGTATTGCCCCGCTACGAAACTGCCCGTCACCACCTACCTACCGAGGGTGACTAAACATCCGTCTTTTCGGTAGCGCAGGCGGTGACGCCGGCCTCCGTGCTCCTAGGAGACGGCGGCGATCTCCTCGCCCAGGTACGCAGCCCGCACCCGGTCATCGGCCAGCAGTTCGCGGCCGGTGCCGCTGAGCACCAGCTCACCGGTCTCCAGGACGTAGCCCCGGTTGGCCAGCGCCAACGCCTGCGCGGCGTTCTGCTCGACGATCAGGACGGTCACCCCGGTGGAGTTGATCTCACGCACGATGTCGAAGATCTGCTTGACGATCAGCGGGGCCAGACCCATCGACGGCTCGTCCAGCAGCAGCAGCCGCGGCTTGCCCATCAGCGCGCGGCCGATCGCCAGCATCTGCTGCTCGCCGCCGGACAGCGTGCCGGCGGGCTGCTTGATCCGCTCGCCCAGCCGCGGGAACAGCTCCAGGACGCGGTCGAACACCTGCGTGTCCGGCCGCTTGAACCGGAAGGCGCCCATCTCCAGGTTCTCGTGCACCGTCATCCGGGGGAACACCCGGCGGCCCTCGGGAACGTGGCAGATCCCCATGCTGATCAGCTTGTGGGGCGGAATGCCGTCGATCCGCTCGCCGTCGAAGATGATCTGGCCGAGGGACGGCTGGAGCATGCCGGACACCGTCTTCTGGGTCGTGGTCTTGCCCGCGCCGTTGGCGCCGAGCAGGGCCACCACCTCGCCCTCGAAGACCTCGAAGCTGACCCCCTTGAGAGCCCTGATGGCCCCGTAGCGGACCTCGATGTCATCGACCTGCAGCAGCGCCTCGCTCACGACGGCAGTCCCCCTCTGTGGTGTTCGTGCTCGTGCCCGTGCTCATGTTCGTGCTCGGCCGCGGCTTCCTCCGGTGTCTGCCCGACCAGTTCGTCCAGCGAGGTCGCGGTGTCGATCCGGTGCAGCTCCGGCTGGGTCAGGTCCATCTCGGAGACCTCGTCGGCCGGGGTTCCGAGATAGGCCGCGACCACCTCCGGGTGGCGCTGGATCTGCTCCGGGCTGCCCTCGGCGATCTTCTCGCCGAAGTTGAGCACGATGATCCGGTGCGCGATCGACATCACCAGCTTCATGTCGTGCTCGATCAGCAGCACGCTGACGCCGTCGTCGACGTTGATGCTCTGGATCAGCGTCGCCAGCTCGCGCTTCTCGGCCGGGTTGGTGCCGGCGGCCGGCTCGTCGAGCAGGATCACCCCGGGCGAGGTGCCCAGTGCCCGGGCGATCTCGAGCCGGCGCTGCTCGCCGTAGGCCAGCGAGCCGGCGATGTCGTTGGACCGCCGTTCCAGGCCGACCCGGTGCAACAGCTTGTAGGCGGCCTCGGTGCTCTCCCGCTCCTCCCGGCGCTGGCGCGGCAGCCCGAGCATCGCCGCGATCGATCCGGACTTCTGGCGCGTCTCGATGCCGACCTTGACGTTCTCCAGCGCCGTCAGCGCCGGGAACAGCCGGATGTTCTGGAACGTCCGGGCCACTCCCAGCCGGTTCACCAGGTGGGTCTTGAGGCCGATCACGCTGGTCGGGGAATCCCCGACCCGGGCCCGCACCTCGATGGCGCCCTCCTGCGGTGTGTAGACACCGGTCAGGGAGTTGAACAGCGAGGTCTTGCCCGCGCCGTTCGGCCCGATCACCGCCAGGATCTCACCGCGGTACATCTGCAGCGAGACGTCGTTGAGGCTGGTCACACCGCCGAAGCGCAACGTGACGTTGCGGACGTCGAAGACGACGTCGGTGCCGGTGGTCGGCTGCTCGTGAGTAGCCGAGTCGTGCATCGTCGAGGTCATTTCGCTGCCCCCTCGCGAATGGGAACGTCTCTGACTTCCGGGGCCGGTCTCTGGTGTTCGGGCAGTCCGGACAGCTCGACCGCTCGACGACGGGCCGGCAGCACGCCGCCGGGACGGAAGATCATCATCAGCAGCACCACGGCGCCGATCCACATCTGCCGGTCGGCCGCGGGCACCTGGTCCCTGAGGAACTCCGGCAGCCAGGTCAGCAGCGCCGCGCCGGCGATCGCGCCGGGCAGCGAGCCCATGCCGCCGAACACCACGTAGGCCACGACCAGGATCGAGTTGTTCAGCAGGAAGTTGTCAGGCGTGAAGAACCCGACCTGGCTGGCGAAGAACACCCCGGCCACCCCGGAGGTCGAGGCGCCGATGGCGAAGGCCAGCAGCTTGATCCGGAAGGTGTTGATGCCGGTGGCCTGGGCGGCCACCTCGTCCTCGCGGATCGCGGCCCAGGCGCGCCCGATCCGGGAGTGCTCGAGCCGCCGGAACGCCAGCAGCACGATCAGCACCAGCACCAGCAGCAGGTACCAGTACTGCAGCTGGTTCAGTCCCCAGGTGATCGACACCGGGCCGGCGTCGATGACCGGGTGCGGCACCGCGGTGACCGGGCCCTGGCTGCCGTTGGTCACCTCGTCGGCGTTGACCGCCACGATCCGGATGATCTCACCGAAGCCGAGAGTCACGATCGCCAGGTAGTCACCGCGCAACCGCAGGGTCGGCGCGCCCAGGGCCACACCGGCCAGCAGGCAGATCACCACCGCGAACGGGATGGCCAGCAGCGGGCTCATGCTCAGCCAGGACGGCGGCTTCACCGGCAGCGAGCCCACCAGGTAGGCGGTGGTGTAGGAGCCGATGGCGTAGAAGGCGATGAAACCCAGGTCCAGCAGGCCGGCCCAGCCGACCACCACGTTCAGGCCGATCGCCAGCAGGACGTAGATGCCGATCTGGGAGACCAGCACCGACTGCCAGAAGCCGTTGGCGGTCGGCGGGTAGAACAGCGCGAGGGCGACCGCGATCATGACGCAGCTGCGCACCGCGCCGGGTGCGGTCAGGAAGCTCGAGGTCGCGGACCGGCCGGAGGCGACGGCGTCCGGGTCGACCTCGACGCTCGTCTCGGCGTAGCGGGGGGCAGTCGCGGCGATGTAGCCGCCGGCCCCGATCAGGAAGAGCGCCGCGGCGGTCATCCAGCCGCCCGCGCCGAGGTTCTGCCACGGCCCGGTCGCCCCGTCGAACTCTTCTTTGGCGCCGAGGCTGCTGATGCGGTAGAGGGTCAGGATGGTGAGCGCCACGCCCACGCCGCCCACCACGGCTCCGGCCCAGCCCAGCGTGCGGATCCGCAGGTAGCTGGCCGCCCCGCTGAGCACCAGGCTGGCCGCGAACAGCGCCCACCCCAGCCACATCAGGTACTGCGAGGCGATCGGGGCCAGGCCGGCGTTGCGGAACACGTCGCTGGTGTCGGTGAGGGTGGCGTTGAGGTTCTCCGGTGAGAACCAGGCCGAGGTGCTCATCGAGATCAGTCCGAGCACGGCGCCGATCACCACCAGCGGCAGCCCGGGGCGCCAGCCGAGCACCCGGTTCACCGCTCCGCGGGTGTTGGCCACCTGGGCATCCGACATCGCGACCACCAGGCCGGCGGTCATCAGCACCAGGTAGCCGACCACGCAGACGTACATGCCCAGCGAATGGTCCGCGCCACCGGCCAGGTCGATGACGGCGCGGTGCGAGAGGTAGGCGATCACGGCGGCGGCGAGGCTGACCACCGCCGCGGCCCAGCCGAAGTTGCGCACGCCGGTCACGATCGCGGCGCCGAGCAGCAGCACGACCACCACCAGCTGCGCCCAGGCGAGCCCGCCGAAGAAGGCCGAGGCCAGCGGTGAGATGCCATTGGTGTTGGCCACCGCGTTGGCCACCGTGGCGAACTTGGCGTCGCCGATCTGATCGGCCCAGTGCATCAGGGTCTGGGACGCGATCACCGTCAACAGGCCGGCGATCAGCGGCCAGACACCGGGCCGGGTGAGGTACGGGACCACCTTCGGCCAGAAGGTGATCGCCAGGAACACGATCACCCCGAGCGCCAGGAAGATGAACACCCGGGGCTCGAACAGGCCCTTCTTGAGGACGAAGTAGAAGTTGCCGAAGCTGCCTTCCTGCGGCCCCCACATCAACGACAGCACCAGCGCGCCGGCCAGGCAGGCGAACAGCCTGCCCAGCAGGTTGGAATTGCGCGTCATGCCGAACGGCCGGGTCATGCCGCACGCCCCAGACGCTCGCCGAGGATGCCGGTCGGACGGAACATGAGCACCAGTACGAGCACCACGAATGCCACGACGTCAGTCCATTTCGTATCGATGTTGACCACGGGGACCAGGTTCTCGACGATACCGAGCAACAGGCCGCCGATCATCGCGCCGCGGATATTTCCGATGCCGCCCAGCACCGCTGCCGCGAAGGCCTTGACGCCGGGGATGAAGCCCATGGTGTTGCCGAAGCTGAAGTTGAGGCCGAACAGGAAGCCGGCGGCGCCGCCGAGCAGGCCGCCGATGATGAAGGTCCGCGAAATGGTTTTGTCGATGTCGATCCCCATCAGCGCCGCGGTCGGGGCGTCCTCCGAGATGGCCCGGATGCTGCGGCCGAGCTTGGTGACCGTGACCAGCCGGTCGAGGAAGATCATCATGGCAATCGCCGAGGCGATGATGACGATCTGCAGGACCCGGACCTCAGCCCCGAACGGCTTGAAGATCACCGCGTTCTGGTCGAAGAACTCGGGGAAGCTGTTGGAGGTCAGCCGGCCGAACAACTTGCCGAAAAGTTGGGAGAGGAAGAACGAGGCGCCGATCGCGCTGATCAGGAACGCCAGCTTGGGCGCCCCGCGCTTTCTCAGGGGCCGATAGGCCACCCGTTCCAGCGCCCAGGCGATGACAGCCGCCAGCAGGGCGCCCGAGATGATGCCCGCGAGCAGGACCAGGGGAACCGCCCAGGACGGCGTTGCCTTACCGTCGCCCACCAGCAGGTGCACGATCGCATAGCTGCCGAAGGCGCCGGACATGAACACCTCGCTGTGCGCGAAGTTGATCAGTTGCAGCACTCCGTACACGAGCGTGTAGCCCAGCGCGATCAGGGCGTACATCGATCCTCGGGTCAGCCCAAGGATCAGGTAATTCATGAAGTCGGTCACGCTTCATACCTTCCGGCAGGACGACTGGATGGCCGTGCGAACTCACAGATGAGGGGCGCGCCTTCCGGCTGAGCCGAAATTCCCGCGCCCCTCATCTGGGGTTACTGCTTTACAGGGCTAGCCGAGGTTAGGGCTGTTCCTGGATCTTGCCGAGCATCACGATCTTGCCGTCCTTCTGGGTGTACAGATTCACCGTTGCGTTGGCGACCTCACCGTTGGGAGCGAACTTGATCTGGGCGGTGATGCCCTTGTAGTCGAGCGCCTTGATCTCCTCGACAACCGCCTTACGGGTCGGGGTGCCCTTCTTCACGGCCGCCTTGACCGCCTCGATCAGCGCGTTGGTGGCGTCGTAGGACTCCGGCGAGTAGGTCGAGGGCGGGGTGTTGAACATCTTCTCGTACGCCTCGGCGAAGGCCTTGGCCTCGGGAGCGGTGGTCGCGTCCTGGCAGCCGCAGGCGAAGTACCAGCCGTTACCGGCAGCGCCGGCGCCACTGGTGAACACCGAGGACTTGCCACCGTTACCGGTCATCTTCAGGCCCTTGAAGCCGGTGGCGGCCAGTGCCTTGGCGAACAGCGCCGCCTGGGCGTCATAGCCACCGTAGAACAGCGCCTCGACGCCGGCTCCGGTCACCCGCTGCGCGATTGCGCCGTAGTCCTGGGTCTTGGAGTCCACACCCTGACGCTGGACGGTGACGCCCTTCTCACGCAGCACCTTGTGGACGACGTCGGAGACGCCCTTGCCGTAGGTGGTGGTGTCATCGACGACGAACACCTTCTTGAACTTCTTGGCCAGCCACTCGGCGAGCTGGGTGCCCTCAACGCCGTCCGTCGGGACGACCCGGTGGAAGGTGGTGAAGCCCGAGGAGGTCAGGGTGGCGTTGGTGGCCGAGCCGCTGATCAGGCCCATGTTGGCCGCGGCGTAGGTCTTGCCGGTGGCCGAGGTGGGTCCGGAGAACGCCGGGCCGACCACACCGAGGATGTCGGGGTCCTGGATCAGCTTGGCCGCAGCGGCCGGAGCCTTGTCGGCGGTGCCGACGTCGTCGGACTCGACCATCTCGAGCTTGAAGCCGAGGTCGCCCTTATCGTTGGCCTCCTTGACAGCCAGCCGGGAACCGTTGACCTCGTTGATGCCGAGCTGCTGGTTGTCACCGGACAGCGGGCCCTGCCAGCCGATCTTGTAAGTCTTGTTGGTGTCGTTACCGCCGGCGCCACCTGTGGTGTTGTTGCCACCAATGCCGGGGCCGTCGTTACCGCCGCCGTCGTCGTTGGAGCAAGCACTGAGTGCCATGACTCCCACTACGCCGATTACGGCGATCTTCGCCAGGGAACTAGTCCGCACTGACGTCTCCTCCTCATTCTCGGTGCCTCAGATAGGCCGTGATGTTGCTCTTGGTAGACGCTTACGAGCCCGGGTCTGTTGCGTTGCTGTATTCAGGCTCGTTGTCGGTGCACGCTAGCCTGAGTTCTGTCGCCGGTGGATGGCATCGGGATTAACTGTTATAGGTCGTAATCAAATCGCGTCCCAGTCTTCCAACATTTAACTAAACTCCGGACATACTTCGCCTAGGTAGTGACCGAGTGATTACTCTGCGCTCCAAAGCGTCAGCCACGCCCCGTCTCAGCTATTACCACTTCGGCCACGGTCCGCATAGAGGTGCGCTTATCCATCGCGGCCCGCTGGATCCAGCGGAAGGCCTCCGGCTCGGACAGCCGGTGCTCGGCCATCAGCACGCCCTTGGCGCGCTCGATCAGCTTGCGAGCCTCCAGCCGGTCCTGCAGGCCGGAGACTTCGGCCTCCAGTGCCTTGATCTCGGCGAACCGGCTGGTGGCCATCTCGATCGCCGGCAGCAGGTCGCGCTTGTGGAACGGCTTGACCAAATAGGCCATCGCACCGGCGTCGCGGGCCCGCTCGATCAGGTCGCGCTGGCTGAAGGCGGTCAGGATGACCACCGGCGCGATCCTCGCGGCGGCGATCTGACCGGCGGCGGTGATCCCGTCCATCTTGGGCATCTTGACGTCGCAGATGACCACGTCCGGGCGCAGCTCTCCTGCCAGCTGCACCGCCTTCTCGCCGTCGGCCGCCTCGCCGACCACCTCGAAGCCCTCTTCCTGCAGCATCTCGCGCAGGTCGAGCCGGATCAGCGCCTCGTCCTCGGCGATCAGCACCCGCCGGGCGCCGGGCTGATCGCGCGATGGTGCCTGCTCGCTCACGGAAAACTTCCCACCTTCTTCGGCGGTTCGGAAAACGCGCAACCTGACCGCCGCGACTGCGCGGTGCTGAGCCTATCGGGCTAGACTTCCGTCCGGCTCAAGCCCCTGTGATGGAATGGCAGACATGGTGGACTCAAAATCCATTGCCGCAAGGCGTGTGGGTTCAAATCCCACCGGGGGCACCGATCGAGGCCGCGGTGGAAATCGCCGCACGGACCGGCACGGCCGGGTCAGCGGCCGTTGACCGGGCACATGAGCCCGGAGCAGTTCCGCCGGCACGGTCGCGAGGTCATCGACTGGATCGCTGACTACTACGAGCGGCTCGAGTCCCTGCCGGTCCTGTCGCAGGTGGCCCCGGGCGAGGTCAGCGCCGGCCTGCCCGCCGAGCCGCCGGCAGCCGGCCAGGGCTTCGACGGGGTGCTGGCGGACCTGGACCGGGTGATCCTGCCGGGGGTCACGCACTGGCAGCACCCGTCCTTCTTCGCCTTCTTCCCCGCCAGCGCCACCGGCCCCTCGATCCTGGGCGATCTGCTGGCCTCGGGCCTGGGCGTGCAGGGCATGTTGTGGGCGACCTCGCCGGCCGCCACCGAGCTCGAGACCCGGATGCTGGACTGGCTGGCCCAGCTGCTGGACCTGCCGGCGTGCTTTCACTCCGAGGGCGCCGGCGGCGGGGTGATCCAGCACTCGGCCTCCGACGCCAGCCTGGTCGCCCTGGTGGCCGCCCTGCACCGGGCCAGCGGCGGCGCCACCGAGACCGACGGCGTCGCGGCCGGGCGGTTCAGCGTCTACACCTCCGGCCAGACCCACTCCTCGGTCGAGAAGGCCTGCCGGATCGCCGGCATCGGCACCGCGGCGCTGCGCAAGCTCGACGTCGACCCGGCCACCCTGGCGGCCCGGCCGGCGCACCTGGCCGAGCTGCTGGCCGCCGACGTCGCGGCCGGCTGGACCCCGGCGCTGGTGGTGGCCTCGGTGGGCGCCACCGGCACCGGGGCGCTGGACCCGGTGGCAGAGCTCGCCGAGCTGGCGCACCGCTACGACGCCTGGCTGCACGTCGACGCCGCCTGGGCCGGGGTGGCCGCGGTCTGCGAGGAGCTGCGCTGGATCAACGCCGGCGTCGAGCAGGCCGACTCGTACTGCACCAACCCGCACAAGTGGCTGCTCACCAACTTCGACTGCAGCGCGTTCTGGGTCGCCGACCGGGCCGCGCTGATCGCGGCGCTGTCGATCCTGCCGGAGTACCTGCGCAACTCCGCCAGCGAGTCCGGCGAGGTGTTCGACTACCGCGACTGGCAGGTGCCGCTCGGCCGGAGGTTCCGGGCGCTCAAGCTGTGGACGGTGCTGCGCTGGTACGGCGCCGACGGCCTGCGCGCGCACATCCGCGGCCATGTGGGGCTGGCGCGGGAGTTCGCGTCCTGGGTGGCCGCCGATGACCGGTTCGAGCTGCTGGCGCCGCACCCGCTGGCGCTGGTCACCTTCGCGGTGCGGGCCGGCGACGACGCCGGGCGGGAGCTGCTGGCGGCGGTCAACGCCTCCGGCCAGGCCTACCTGACGCACACCGAGGTCAACGGCCGGTTCGCGATCCGGATGGCGATCGGCTCGGTACTGACCGAGCGCCGGCACGTCCAGGCCGCCTGGCAGGCGATCAGCGACCAGCTGCCCGGAAGCGGATGAACCACGGCGGCTGAACCGCGGCGGATGGACACCGACCGCCCGGCTCACTCACGCCTTCAGCCGACACCAAAGGAGATCGTGTAGTCGTGCGGGTAGACCGTCACCCGATCGCCGTAGCGCTCGAGCAACGCCGTCCCGAAGGCCTTGGTATAGCGCTCAAGCGTGATCTCCACCGTGTTGCTGTCGAGATCGATCCCCCAGCTCGAGAGCTCGATGCCGCGCTTGGCCCAGTCGTCCCGGTCGGCTGTGATCTGGTTCTGAACGGCCTGCAACTCCTTCTCCGAATAGCGGACCGAATGGAACCTGACCGGTATCTCGCTGCCCTGGTGTCGCAGGCCATGCCGGGCGACGACCGAGCGCATCTCGGGGGTGGGGCTGCCCACGACCTCGACCTGGATGCCGGTTCTGACGATCTGCATGCCGGCATAACCCGGCATGCCTGGCAGGAAGCGCATCAGTCGCTGGCCCAGCTGGCCCGCCGCGTAATTGGCTTCCTGGTCCTGGGAGAAGTCGACGCCCCGGTACTCGGCCGACGCAGAGCGCTCCCCGGCCGACGCAGAGCGCTCCCCGGTCGCCGGAGGGCGCTCCCTGGCGCAGCCGGTGACGGTAGCCAGGAATGCCGCCAGGCAGCCGATGATCGCCGAACGACGGGTGCAAGACGCCATTGCCGAACCCCCTTGACGGCGGCCCCCGGCCGCTACGACAAATCCGGTCACTAACGATAGGACGCCTATCGAGTGCGATCTGTCCCGAACGATGCCGTTTTGATGCCGATCCTTCACCGGATCGGCGCAGGATCAGGTGGCCGCTACCGCGACTGCCGGCCGGAGCCGAAGCTGCTCAGGCGTTGGGCAGCCGGATCATGCCCTCCTGGGTCACGCTGGCCACCAGCCGGCCGTCCCGGGAGTAGAACTGGCCGGTGGCCAGCCCGCGCCCGCCGGAGGCCGAGGACGACGAGGAGACGTAGAGCAGCCAGTCATCGGCGCGGAACGGGCGGTGGAACCACATCGCGTGGTCCAGCGACGCCATGCTGATCGGGTCCAGCCGGGCGGCCAGGCCATGGTGGATGAGCACCGAGTCCAGCAGGTTCATGTCGGAGGCGAAGGTGACGACGCAGACCTGCAACAGCGGGTCATCGGGCAGCGTGCCGTCGGCCTTGAGCCAGATCCGGTGCGGCTGGTTTTCTCGCGGCCCCTGGGAGCGCTGGACCCACGGCGGGTCGTCGACGTAGCGGACGTCGAAGGCCTGCGGGATCTGGCGCATCACCGACCACAGCTCGTCGAAGCCCTCGTAGCGCTCGGCCAGCGTGGGCAGCGACTCCGGCGGCGGCGCCGGCGGCATCTCGGCCTGGTGGTCGATGCCGCCCTGGGGCAGCTGGAAGGAGGCCGACAGGATGAAGATCGGCTGGCCGTGCTGGATGGCCAGTACCCGGCGCACCGAGAACGACCGGCCGTCGCGGATCCGCTCGACGGTGTAGATGATCGGGATCGAGGGGTCACCGGGCCGGATGAAGTAGGAGTGCAACGAGTGCACCAGCCGCTCGGACTCCACGGTGCGCCCGGCGGCGACCAGCGCCTGGCCGGCCACCTGCCCGCCGAAGACCCGCTGCATCGCGACCTGCGGGCTGAGACCGCGGAAGATGTCGGTCTCGAGGGCCTCGAGGTCGAGCAGGCCCACCAGGGCGTCCACGACGAACTGGCCGCGCAGGAAACCAGTGCCGTCGGCGGGGACCTTGAGATCCGGCTCAGCGGTCACGTTGCAGGATGCCTCCGATGTGATGGACCCGGATGGTGTTGGTGGTGCCCGGCGTCGAGGGCGGCGTGCCGGCCACGATCACCACCAGGTCATCGGGTCGGCAGACCCGCTGGGCCAGCAGGGCCGAGTCCACCTGGCGGACCATCTCATCGGTGGTCTGCACCGTCCAGACGCGGTGCGCCGCCACCCCCCAGGACAGCGCCAGCTGGCGCTGCACGGTCTCCTCCGGGGTGAAGGCCAGCACCGCGCACCGGGCGTGCAGCCGGGCCAGCCGGCGGGCGGTGTCACCGCTCTGGGTGAAGGCGACCAGGGCGGTGGCGCCGAGTGACTCGCCGATGTCCTTGGCGGCCTTGGCGATCACCCCGCCGGGCGTGCGAGGGTCGTGCAGCAGCGCGGCGACCTCGACGGTGGACTGCTCGACCGAGGAGATGATCCGCGACATGGTGGCCGCGGCCTGCACCGGATAGGTGCCGATGCTGGTCTCGCCGGACAGCATCACCGCGTCCGCGCCGTCGAGCACCGCGTTGGCCACGTCCGAGGCCTCGGCCCGGGTCGGGCGCGAGTGGCTGATCATCGACTCCAGCATCTGGGTCGCCACGATCACCGGCTTGGCGTTGTCGCGGCAGATCGCGATGGCCCGCTTCTGCACCATCGGCACCTGCTCCAGCGGCATCTCGACCCCGAGGTCACCGCGGGCCACCATCACGCCGTCGAAGGCCAGCGCGATCTCGACCAGCCGATCGACGCCCTCGGGCTTCTCGATCTTGGCGATCACCGGCCGGCGCACGCCGACCCGGTCCATCACCTCGTGCACCAGCTTGATGTCATCCGGGGACCGGACGAAGGACAGCGCGACCCAGTCCACGCCTAGCTCCAGCGCGAACTCCAGGTCCTCGATGTCCTTCTCGCTCAACGCCGGCACGCTGACCGCGACGCCGGGCAGCGACAACCCCTTGTTGTTGCTGACCATGCCGCCTTCGGTGACCTCGCACACCACGTCGGTGCCGTTCTCGATGGCCACCGCGACCAGCGCGACGTTGCCGTCATCGACCAGCAGCCGGTCACCGGGCCGGACGTCGTCGGCCAGCTGCTTGTAGGTGGTCGACACCCGGTCGTGGTCGCCCTCGACGTCCTCGACGGTGATCCGGACCTGCTCGCCGTTGGCCCACATCACCGGGCCGTCGACGAACCGGCCCAGCCGGATCTTGGGGCCCTGCAGGTCGGCCAGGGTGGCGACGTTGCGCCCGGCGGCCTTGGCCGCCTCGCGTACGCCGCGGAACCGGCCGGCATGCTCGCGGTGCTCACCATGGCTGAAGTTCAACCTGGCCACGTCCATGCCTGCTTCGACCAGCGCCCGCAGCCGTTCCGGCGGGTCGGTGGCAGGGCCCAGGGTGCAGACGATCTTTGCGCGGCGGATCACTCCTACCACCCTAACCGTTGCCGGCCGATCGCGATAAGGAAGCCTTGCTCCAATCGGCTTACCCGCGGGCGGCCGCCATCACCGCGTCATCGACATCGGCGCCCGCTGCCCGGGCCAGGCTGGTGGCCCGCAGCACCCGCTTGTAGTCACGGGGCATGATCACCGAGAACCGGAGCAGGCCGGCGCCGAAGTCGGCCAGCAGCTCACCGGCCACCGCCGATCCGGTCAGCCGCTGGTGCGTCTTCAGGATCGCGGCCAGCGCGCCGGCGTGCTGGGCCGTCATCGGCTCGATGTCCACCAGCTCGGGGTTTACCCGGTCCGGGTCCAGGTCGAGCACGAAGCCGACGCCGCCCGACATCCCGGCGCCGAGGTTGCGCCCGGTCGGGCCGAGGATCACCGCGGTGCCGCCGGTCATGTACTCCAGCGCGTGGTCACCGACCCCCTCGGCCACCGCGGTGGCGCCGGAGTTGCGGACGCAGAACCGCTCGCCCACCACCCCGCGCAGCAGCAGCTGGCCCGAGGTGGCCCCGTAGCCGATCACGTTGCCGGCGATCACGTTCCGCTCGGCGACCAGCGGCGACCGCCGGTCCGGACGCAGCGCGATCACGCCGCCGGACAGGCCCTTGCCGACGTAGTCGTTGGCATCGCCGAACAGCGTGATCTGCACCCCGGCGGGAAGGAACGCGCCCAGGGACTGCCCGGCCGAACCGTGCAGGGTGATGTCGATGGTGCCCGGCGGCAGGCCCTCGGCGCCGTAGCGGCGGGTCACCAGCGAACCCAGCATGGTGCCGACCGTCCGGTTGACGTTGCGCACCGGCAACTCCAGCCGCACCGGCCGGCCGTCGAGCAGCGCGCCCTCGCAGAGCTGGATCAGGGTGTTGTCCAGGGCGGCGTCCAACCCGTGCTCCTGCTCGACCCGCTTGGTCAGCGCGGTCCCGTGGAAGGGCTCGGGCACCACCAGCAGCGGCGACAGGTCCAGGCCGTCGGCCTTCCAGTGCTCGATCGCGGCGCGGGTGTCCAGCAGCTCGGCGTGGCCGATGACCTCCTGCAGCGTGCGGTAGCCCAGCTCGGCCAGCAGCTCGCGGACCTGCTCGGCGATGTACTCGAAGAACGTGACCACGAACTCGGGCTTGCCGGTGAACCGGGCGCGCAGCTCCGGGTTCTGGGTGGCGACCCCCACCGGGCAGGTGTCCAGGTGGCAGACCCGCATCATGACGCAGCCCGAGACCACCAGCGGCGCGGTCGCGAAGCCGTACTCCTCCGCGCCCAGCAGCGCCGCGATCAGGACGTCGCGCCCGGTCTTCATCGCCCCGTCGACCTGCACGGTGATGCGGTCCCGCAGGCCGTTGAGCAGCAGGGTCTGCTGGGTCTCGGCCAGCCCCAGCTCCCACGGCATGCCGGCGTGCTTGAGCGAGGTCAGCGGGGCGGCGCCGGTGCCGCCGTCGTGACCGGAGATCAGCACCACGTCGGCGTGCGCCTTGGCGACCCCGGCCGCCACCGTGCCCACCCCGGACTCGGCCACCAGCTTGACGTGCACCCGGGCCGAGGAGTTGGCGTTCTTCAGGTCGTGGATCAGCTGCGCCAGGTCCTCGATGGAGTAGATGTCGTGATGCGGCGGCGGCGAGATCAGGCCCACCCCGGGGGTGGAGTGCCGGGTCCGGGCGATCCACGGGTAGACCTTGTAGCCGGGCAGCTGGCCACCCTCGCCGGGTTTGGCGCCCTGGGCGATCTTGATCTGCAGGTCATCGGCGTTGACCAGGTAGTGCGAGGTCACCCCGAACCGCCCGGAGGCCACCTGCTTGATCGCCGACCGGCGCAGGTCGCCGTTGGCGTCGGGCAGGTAGCGGTCGGCGTCCTCGCCGCCCTCGCCGGAGTTGGACCGCCCGCCGATCCGGTTCATCGCGATCGCCAGGGTCTGGTGCGCCTCGGCCGAGATCGAGCCGTAGGACATCGCCCCGGTGGCGAAGCGCCGCACGATCTGCGACACCGGCTCGACCTCGTCCAGCGGCACCGGCGGCCGCAGGCCGGTGCGCAGCTCGAACAGCCCGCGCAGGGTGGCCCCCTGCCGGTTCAGCCGGTCGATCTCGGCGGTGTACTCGGCGAAGCGGTCATAGCGCCGGGCCCGGGTGGCGTGCTGCAGCTTGAACACCGTCTCGGGGTTGAACAGGTGGATCTCGCCCTCGCGGCGCCAGGCGTACTCACCGCCCACCTCTAGCCGGCGGTGCGCCCGCGCTACCGGGTTGGACGGGAACGCGTGGGCGTGCCGGGCGGCGACCTCGTCGGCCAGCACGTCCAGGCCGACCCCGCCGAGGCTGCTGCGGGTGCCGGTGAAGTACTCCTCGATCAGCTCGTCGGACAGCCCGAACGCCTGGAAGACCTGGGCGCCGGTGTAGGAGGCGACGGTCGAGATGCCCATCTTCGACATCACCTTCAGCACGCCCTTGGACAGCGACTTGAGATAGCGGCCGATCGCGGTCGGTGAGTCCACCCCCGTGAGCACCCCGGTCTCGATCAGGTCATCGATCGTCTCGAAGGCCAGGTAGGGGTTCACCGCGGCGGCGCCGTAGCTGATCAGCAACGCCACGTGGTGCACCTCGCGGACCTCGCCGGACTCGACCACCAGGCCCACCCGGGTGCGCTGCCCGGTGCGCACCAGGTGCCCGTGCACGGCCGAGGTCAGCAGCAGCGACGGGATCGGCGCGTGGTCGGCGTCGCAGTCCCGGTCGGACAGGATGAGGATGTGGGCGCCTGCGGCCACGGCGGCCGAGCACTCGTCGCGCACCCGCAGCAGCGCGGCGGCCAGCGCCGGGCCGCCGCCGTGCACCCGGTACCGGCCGTCGATCAGGGCGCACTGGAAGCCCGGCAGGTCACCGTCGGCGTTGACGTGCCAGATCTTGGCCAGGTCGTCGTTGTCGATCACCGGCCGGGGCAGCACGATCTGCCGGCACGAGGCCGGCGTCGGCTCCAGCAGGTTCTGCTCGGGGCCGATGGTGGCCGACAGCGAGGTCACCATCTCCTCGCGGATCGCGTCCAGCGGCGGGTTGGTGACCTGGGCGAACAGCTCGCTGAAGTAGTCGAACAGCAGCCGGGGCCGCTTGCTCAGCACCGCCAGCGGGGTGTCGGTGCCCATCGAGCCCAGCGGCTCGCCGCCCGAGCCTGCCATCGGGGCGATGATGACCCGCAGCTCCTCCTCGGTGTAGCCGAACAGTTGCTGGCGCAGGGTCACCGACTCGTGGGTGCGCATCACGTGCTCGCGCCCGGGCAGGGTGTCCAGGTGCAGCAGCCCGCTGTGCAGCCAGTCGCCGTAGGGGTGCTCGGCGGCCAGCGCGGACTTGATCTCGTCGTCGTCGCGGATCTCACCGGCCGCGGTGTCCACCAGGAACATCCGGCCCGGCTGCAACCGGCCCTTGGCCACCACGGTGGCCGGGTCGAGGTCGATCACGCCGGCCTCGCTGGCCAGGATCACCAGGTCATCGCTGGTGCGCCACCAGCGGCCGGGGCGCAGCCCGTTGCGGTCCAGCACCGCGCCGATCACCGTGCCGTCGGTGAAGCTCACGCAGGCCGGGCCGTCCCAGGGCTCCATCAGGGTCGAGTGGTAGGCGTAGAAGTCGCGCCGGGCCGCGTCCATGTAGTCGGCGTTCTCCCACGCCTCCGGGATCATCATCAGCACCGCGTGCGGCAGGCTGCGCCCGCCCAGGTGCAGCAGCTCCAGCACCTCGTCGAAGGACGCCGAGTCCGAGCCGTCCGGGGTGCAGATCGGGAACAGCCGCGAGATGTCGGAGCTTGGCCCGTCAAGCAGGTCCGAGGCCAGCAGCGCCTGCCGGGCCACCATCCAGTTGCGGTTGCCGCCGACGGTGTTGATCTCGCCGTTGTGGGCGATCAGCCGGAACGGCTGGGCCAGCGGCCAGGACGGGAAGGTGTTGGTCGAGAACCGGCTGTGCACCAGGGCGATGGCGGTGCTGAACCGCTCGTCGTGCAGGTCGGGGTAGAAGGTGGCCAGCTGCGCGGTGGTCAGCATCCCCTTATAGATCAAGGTCCGGTTCGACAGCGAGGCGAAGTACAGCTGGTCACCGACGATCTTGCTCGTGGCGACCCGCCGCTCGGCGACCTTGCGCAGGGCGTAGGCCATCCGCTCCAGCCGCATCCCGCCGGCGGGCTCGGCCGCGGCCCGGACGAACAGCTGCTCGAAGGCCGGCATCACCTCGAGCGCGCTCGGGCCGACACCCTCGGCTGAGATCGGCACCGGCCGCCAGCCGAGCACCAGCAGGCCCTCGGCGGCGGCGGTCTCGGCCACCATCGCCTTCACCCGGTCCCGGGCCACCTGGTCGGTCGGCAGGAAGGCGATGCCGGTGGCGTAGCTGCCCGGTTCCGGCAGCTCGATGCCGAGTTCGCCCGCCACCGCCCGCAGGAAGGCGTCCGGAAGGGCGACGGTGATGCCGGAGCCGTCCCCGCTCTCCGGCTCGGCCCCGGCGGCGCCGCGGTGGTCCATGTTGTGCAGCGCCGCCAGGGCGGTGCTGATCAGCGCGTGGCTCGGCCGCCCGCGCAGGTCGGCCAGGCAGGCCACCCCGCAGGAGTCGGTCTCGTTGCGCGGGTCATAGAGGCCCTGCGCGGCGGGCACTGCGGAGAATTGCACGCGTGCTCCCCTCGGTCGGGGCGCCCGGCACGCCGGGGGCCCGCTGCTGTCCGGTTCGGTGAGGTGCGTCCGATCCGTGTGGTCACTCGCGGGACAGCGTCGGCCCAGGTGGCTCGTGTGGTGCGAGCTGAAGATTACCGGCACAGCGGCTGGCAGCGCGAGTGCGCCCGGGTGGGAACTTCTCGCGGCCCGGCAGCAGTGGCACAGTGGTGACATGGCGTCCCTGAGCGAGTTCTTTGCCGCGATCGCGGTCGGCGACGTCGATCGGGTGCGCCGGATGCTCGACGCCGAGCCGTCGCTGCTGGCCAACCTCGGTCCGGACGGCGCGTCGCCGGCGCTGACCGCGCTGTACAACGGCCACGCGCCGCTGGCCGACGAGCTGGCCGCGCGCACCGGGGCGCTGTCGGTGTTCGAGGCGGCCGCCTTCGACGACACCACCCGGCTGGCCGAGCTGATCGCCGCCAACCGGTCGGTGATCGACTCGTGGAGCGCCGACGGCTGGCAGGCGCTGCACCTGGCCGCCTACTTCGGCCGCGCCGAGGCGGCCCGGATGCTGCTCGACGCCGACGCCGAGGTGGCCGAGCCGTCCCACAACGAGCTGGCGGTGCACCCGCTGCACGCAGCCGCCGCCGGCGGGCACTCGGAGCTGGTCTGGATCCTGATCGCCTCGGACGCCCCGGTGCACGCCCGCCAGCGCGGCGGCTGGACCCCGCTGCACTCGGCGGCGGCCAACGGCGACCTGGAGTCGGTGCTGGCGCTGCTGTCGGCCGGCGCGGACTCGGCCGCGGCCAACGACGACGGCCGGACGCCGATCGAGCTCGCCTCCGAGGACACGGTGCGCACGGCGTTGCTCGGCGGCAACGTTGGCTGAGCCGGCTCGGTTGCCGAGGCTGCTCGAACGGGCCCGCCGGCAACCCTCGGCGTTCCTGCTGGCGACCCAGCTGCTCGGGGTGCTGATCTACCCCTACCTGGGTGAGTCCCGGACCGGCACCGGCGCGGTGGCGCTGTTCGGCCTGCTGGTGCTGGCGCTGGCCGTCTGGTCGGTCGAGACGACCACCTGGACGGTCTGGGTGTCGATCGGCCTGGGCGTCCCCTCGGTGATCTTCACGGTCTGCCAGCTGCTTTCCGATGCCGCGGTGTGGCAGGCCTGGGGGTCGGGCTTCGAGTCGGCGTTCTACTTCTACGCCGCCTTCAGCCTGATCGCCTACATGCTCGCCGACCGCGACATCACCCGCGACGAGCTGTTCGCCGTCGGCGCCACCTTCACCCTGCTGGCCTGGGCCTTCGCCCACCTGTACGTGCTCACCCAGGTGATCTGGCCGGGCTCGTTCACGGCCGCGCTCAACGCGGGCGAGCCGCGGACCTGGATGGAGCTGCTGTTCCTCTCGTTCACCACGCTGTCCAGCACCGGCCTGTCCGACGTGGTGCCGGTGCTGCCGCATGCCCGCAGCTTCGTGATGATCGAGCAGGTGGCCGGGATCGCCTACGTGGCGATGATCGTGTCCTGGATGGTCGGGCTGACGGTGGCCCGGTCCCGGGCCCGGCACGGGTCGGCCGACGAGCTGAACTGAGCCGTCCGAGCTGAACTGAGCGGCTCTGGTCCTGTTGCCCCTTCGGTTCGCGCGGCCGGCTCAGGCGACGTTGGCGCCGATCAGGTGGCCGATGCCGTAGGTGATCGCGAAGGTCACCGCGCCCAGCAGCAGCTGGCGGGCGCCGGCGTAGTACCAGGGCCGGGTGGTGAACCGCGCGGTGATCGCGCCGGTCACGAACAGCCCGGTCAAGGTCAGGATGGCCGCCAGCCACAGCACGTCGGCCCCGAACAGGAACGGCAGCATCGGCAGCAGCGCGCCGAGGGAGAACGACAGGAACGACGAGCCCGAGGCCAGCCACGGGTTGGGCAGGTCGTGGATGTCGACGCCCAGCTCCTCCTGGGCGTGGATCTCCAAGGCCTGCGTGGGGTCCACTGACAGCTGCTCGGCGACCAGCTGGGCCAGCTCCGGATCGACTCCCTTGTCGATGTAGATCTGGGTCAGCTCGGCCAGCTCGGCCTCCGGGTTGTCCTCGAGCTCGAGGCGCTCGACCTCCACCTCGGCCCGCATCGACTCGTTCTGGCTGCGCACCGAGACGTACTCGCCGCTGCCCATCGAGAAGGCGCCGGCCAGCAGGCCCGCCACGCCCGCGATCATCACCGGCCGGGCGCCGGCGCTGGCCGCCGCGACCCCGGCTACCAGGCCGAAGTTCGACACCAGCCCGTCGACCATGCCGAACACGGTCGGGCGCAGCCAGCCGCCGGAGACCTCGCGGTGCTCGTGGCCGACCTGGTGCGCGGGATCACCGATCGGGTGGTGCGGCGCTGCCGTCGGCTCCTGCTGGGCCACCGCCTGCGCTGGGCCCCGTGGATCGGCCTTCGGCATGCTGGACATGGTCTGAGTCTATGGCGGCATCAGCCGGCTCGTCGGTTGGCTCGACCGGGCCACGGCCCACCTGGTCGGCGGGCTTGGTCAGGTCAACCGGGCCGGCCGCCCCGTCGGATCGGGTCCCGGATTCGATCCCGTCCGGTGAGTGCCCCGGCTCTGCCACGCTGCGCGGCCTGCCCCTGAGCCGCAGGAACCAGGCCAGCCCGGCCAGGAACACCAGGATCGACACCCAGCTGTTCACCCGCATGCCCAGGATCTGGTTGGCCTCGTCATCGCGCAGCAGCTCGACCCAGAACCGGCCGAAGGTGTAGCCCACCACGTAGAGCGCCAGGACCTGGCCCGCGCCCAGCACCCGGCGGCGGTCGAGCCACAGCAGCACGGCCACCACCAGCAGGCTCCACAGCATCTCGTACAGGAAGGTGGGGTGGAAGAAGCCCAGCACCACGGCATTGCCGGCGGCGTCCCGGGCCGCCTCGCCCGAGGCCACGTCCAGCTCGTGGATCTCCAGCTTCCACGGCAGCGTGGTGGCCCGGCCGTACAGCTCGTTGTTGAACCAGTTGCCCAACCTGCCGATCGCCTGGGCGAGCAGGACGGCGGGCGCGGCGCAGTCGGCGAAGGCGGTGAAGTTCATCTTGTGGCGGCGGCAGCCGATCCAGGCGCCCAGGCCCCCCAGCGCGATCGCGCCCCAGATCCCGAGGCCGCCGTCCCAGATCTTGAGGGCGTCCACCGGGTCCTTGCCCTCGCCGAAGTACAGCTGCGCGTCGGTGATCACGTGGTACAGCCGGCCGCCGAGGATGCCGAACAGCACCGCCCAGCCGGCCACGTCACTCACCTGGTGCCTGGCGCCGCCACGGGCCCGCCAGCGGCGGTCGGTGAGCCAGATGGCCACCAGGATGCCGGCCACGATGCACAGCGCGTACAGGTGGACCGAGAACGGGCCCAGCCGGATCACGCTCACGGTCGGAGAGGGGATAGCCGCTTCGATGATCTGCACGTGCACACCGTAGATGAGTGGTCCCCCGCTACCGTGAATCCATGCCCGCACAGACGACCGACGCCCTGGTAGTGACCGAGCACGGTGGCACCGATGTGCTCGAGATCCAGACCCGCGAGATCGATCAGCCCGGCCCCGGCCAGCTGCTGGTGCAGGTCGCCGCCGCCGGGGTGAACTTCATCGATGTCTACCAGCGCGAGGGGATCTACCCGGCGCCGGTGCCGTTCACGCTCGGCAGCGAGGGTGCCGGGATCGTGCTGGGCACCGGCGAGGGCGTCACCAGCGCGGTGCCCGGCGACCGGGTCTGCTGGTGCATGACGCCGGGCAGCGCGGCCGGTCTGGCCCTGGTGCCCGAGAGCGCCGCCGTGCCGGTGCCCGAGCCGATCCCGCTGGAGCAGGCCGCCGCGGTGCTGCTGCAGGGCATGACCGCCCACTTCCTGGTCAACGACACCTACCCGGTGCAGGCCGGTGACACGGTGCTGGTGCACGCCGGCGCCGGCGGGGTGGGCCAGCTGCTGGTGCAAATGATCAAGGCCAAGGACGCCGCGGTGATCGCAGGAGTCTCCAGCGAGGCCAAGGCCGCCAAGGTGCGCGCACTGGGCGCTGACCACGTCCTGAACTACGCCGAGATCATCGACCTCGCCGCCGCGGTGCGCGAGCTGACCGGCGGCGTCGGGGTGGCGGCGGTCTATGACGGCGTCGGCAAGTCCACCTTCGACGCCTCGCTGGCCTCTCTGCGGGTCCGCGGCACGCTGGCGGTGTTCGGCGCGGCCAGCGGCCAGGTGCCGCCGTTCGACCTGCAGCGGCTGAACTCCGGGGGCTCGCTGTTCCTCACCCGGCCGAGCCTGGCGCACCACATCCAGACCCGGCACGAGCTGCTGACCCGGGCCGGCGCGGTGCTCAACGCCCTGGCCTTCGGCGGCCTGCAGGTCGAGATCGGCGGCCGGTACCCGCTGGCCGAGGCGGTGCGGTGCTACTCCGACCTGGAGGGGCGCCGCACCACCGGCAAGCTGCTGCTCATCCCCTAGGCGGGCTTTGCCGACCCGTTGCGATTTCGCACGCCCTGCCGAACGAAATCGCTACGTGTCGACGGACGGAGGGACGGACCCGTCCAGAGCCGGACGATCGCGGTGCGATTTCGCACGCCCTGCCGAACGAAATCGCTACGCGTCGGTCAGGACGGGACGGACGAGGCAGGCGGGGTGGCGGGTGGCAGGCAGGCGGGGTGACGAGGGTGGCGGGGTGGCAGGCAGGCGGGCTTTGCCGACCCGTTGCGATTTCGCACGCCCTGCCGAACGAAATCGCTACGCGTCGTCAGGGCGGGGTGGCGGGGTGGCGGGGTAGCGGGGTGACGAGGGTGGCGGGCAGCTAGCGCGCGGTCCGCGGCGTCGCCGGATGGGCGCCGGCGGTCACCAGGTCCGCGACCGCCTGCCGCGGGTTGCCCGAGGTCACCAGGCCCTCGCCGACCAGCACCGCGTCGGCGCCGGCCGAGGCGTAGGTGATCAGGTCGTGGGCGCCGCGCACCCCGGACTCGGCGACCTTGACGATCTCGCTGGGCAGGCCCGGCGCGATCCGCTCGAACACCGACCGGTCCACCTGCAGGGTCTTGAGGCTGCGGGCGTTCACGCCGATCACCCGGGCGCCGGCGTCCAGCGCGCGGGAGGCTTCCTCCTCGTCGTGCACCTCGACGATCGCCGTCATCCCCAGTGACTCGATTCGCTCGCGCAGGCCGATCAGGGCGTTCTGCTCCAGCGCGGCCACGATCAGCAGCACCAGGTCAGCGCCGTGGGCCCGGGCCTCGTGCACCTGGTAGGCGCTGATCACGAAGTCCTTGCGCAGCACCGGGGTGTGGACCGCCGCCCGCACCTGGTCCAGGTCGGCGAGCGAGCCCCCGAACCGGCGCTCCTCGGTCAGGACGCTGATCACCCGGGCGCCACCGGCCTGGTACTGCCGGGCCAGCTCCCCCGGCGAGGCGATCTCGGCCAGCAGGCCCTTGGACGGGCTGCGCCGCTTGACCTCGGCGATCACCGCCACGCCGGGGGCCCGCAAGGCGCGGTAGCCGTCCAGCGGGGTGGGCGCGGCCTTGGCGGCGGCCCGGACCTCGTCCAGGCTGAGCTTGGCTTGGCGGGCGGCGACATCCAGCCGGACACCTCGGAGGATGTCCTCGAGGACGTTCACAGCTGCCTCCTCGTCTGATTCTGCCGCTGGTCCTGGCACTGATCCTGCTGATAGGCGCCTGCGTCACGCCGATTCGCCATCATGTGATCTGGCCTCCCGATGTTAGCGATCGGACACTGTCGGATCTTCACCGCGGTCCAGTCGGCGCCACGGGTCAGTCGATTCGGCGACCACCCCGGGGGCCGCGTACCTGGCCCACAGGCTCACTTGCCACCGGCCCGCCCGGACCGCCAGCAGCAGGCCGCAGAGCATCAGCAGCATCGCCGCCCCCACAGTGACGCCAGGCCAGAAGGGATGCCAGTGCAGTTGCTCCAGCCCGGAGCGCTCGGTGAGCGTGGCACCCGCCGGCTGGTCCAACCCCGACGGGTGGCCACCGTCCAATCCCCTGAAGCCATATCCGCCCGCCCAACCGCCGACCGGCACCAGCGCCACGCCCAGCAGCCGACGCACCATACCGCCGGTCACCAGCACCAGCGCCCCGCCCAGCAGCGCCACCACGGCCAGCCCGGTCAGCGCCGGGTACAGCTCGCGGCCGGTCAGCTCATCCTGCAGCGGCCCGAACGGCGGAATCCGCAGGACCGTGACCCTTATCCAGGACCGGCCGGCAGCGAACAGGATCAGCGCGGCGGCCAGCAAGCCCAGCCCCAGGACGCAGGCCATCTCACGGCGCTGCGCGGACCGGCTCGGACCGGCCAGCGTCTGGGGGGTCATGTTCTCAGTGTTTCGGCCGTGGCGATCGCCTGCAGCACCGCTCTTGCCTTGTTGCGGGTCTCGGCCTCCTCGTTGGCCGGGATCGAGTCGGCCACCACGCCGGCCCCGGCCTGGACGTAGGCGGTGCCCCCGACCATCACCGCGGTCCGGATCGCGATCGCCAGGTCCATGTCACCGGCCGAGTCGAAGTAGCCGACCGCGCCGGCGTAGACACCGCGCCGGACCGGCTCGATCTCCTCCAGCAACTGCATCGCCCGCACCTTGGGCGCGCCGGAGACGGTGCCGTGCGGGAACACCGCGGTGAACACGTCGAAGGCGTCCTTGCCCGGCTGCACCGTCCCGGTCACCGTCGAGACGATGTGCCAGACGTGGCTGTAGCGCTCGACCACCCCGAACTCGATCACCTGGACCGAGCCGGGACGGCAGATCCGTCCCAGGTCGTTGCGGGCCAGGTCCACCAGCATCACGTGCTCGGCGCGCTCCTTGGGATCGGCCAGCAGCTCGGCCACCAGCGCGGCGTCGGCCACCGCGTCCGCGCCCCGCGGCCGGGTGCCGGCGATCGGGTGGATGGTGGCGCAGTCCTCGGACACCGTCACCAGCGCCTCGGGGCTGGAGCCGACGATGTCGAAGTCGGCGAAGTGCAGGTAGTACAGGTACGGCGAGGGGTTCAGGGTGCGCAGCGCCCGGTAGACGTCGAAGGCGTTGGCATCGGTCTCGGTGATGAAGCGCTGGCCGGGCAGGATCTGAAAGACCTCACCGGCCCGGATGGCCTCCAGGCACTGGCGCACCGCCGCCTCGAACTCGCCGGCCGGGGTGCGCGAGCGGGCCGGCTTGGGCGGCACCGTCACCATCGGCACCACCGTCGACTCGGTCGGCGCGGCCAGGTCGCGTGCCATCGCGTCCAGCCGGCGCTGGGCGTCGGCGTAGGCGGCGTCGAGCTCGTCGCCGGTCATCTCCGGATGCAGGACGGCGTTGGCGATCAGCGTCACGGTGCGGTTGTGGTGATCCACCGCGGCCAGGTCGGTCACCAGCAGCATCATCAGCTCGGGCAGGCCGAGCTCGTCCGGCGCGATCTCGGGCAGCGTCTCGATCCGGCGCACCACGTCATAGCTCAGGTAGCCCACGAAGCCGCCGGTCAGCGGCGGCAGCCCGGGTAGCCGGGGGCCCCGGACGGCCCGCCAGGCGCCGGCCAGCAGCTCCAGCGGGTCACCCGCGGTGGGCAGGCCCAGCGGGGCCTCGCCCTGCCATCGGGCCCCGCCGCCGACGCTGTCATCGGCGGTCAGGGTCGCTATCGCGTTGACTCCCACGAAAGACCAACGAGAGAAGGAGGCACCAGGCTCCGCTGATTCCAGCAGGAATGTTCCGGGACGCCCGCCGCTGAGCTTGCGGTACACCCCCACCGGGGTCTCGGCGTCGGCGAACAGGGTGCGGGTGAGCGGGACCAGCCGGTGGGTCCGGGCCAGGTCGGCAAGCTCGGCCCGTCCGATCTCGGTCATCGGGCGCCTCCTTGGACCGCGGTCAGCGGCGATCCCGCCTGGAAGCAGCTGCGTTGCCCGGTGTGGCAGGCCGGCCCGACCTGGTCGACCCGCACCAGCAGGGCATCGCCGTCACAGTCCAGCGCGATGGACCGAACATACTGCACGTGGCCTGAAGTGTCGCCTTTGCGCCAGTACTGCTGCCGGGACCGCGACCAGTAGGTGGCCCGGCCGGTGGTCAGGGACCGGTGCAGCGCCTCGTCGTCCATCCAGCCCAGCATCAGCACCTCGCCGGTGTCGTGCTGCTGCACCACTGCGGCGACCAGGCCGGCCGCGTCTCGTTTCAGCCGCCGCGCGATCTGTGGGTCCAGGCCGGAGGCAGGTATGGCAGGCATCCCCTGATTCTGCCGGGCGGGTTTCCACCCCCGAGCCCCGGGGCGAAGGCCTCAGAGCCCGTCTCGGGGCCAGGGCCTCAGAAAGGCGGGCGCTCGCCCGGATACCCCGGGGGGCACACCGGCAGGGTGACGGTGACGGTGGTGCCGCCCGCGACGGTGGAGTCGAACTGGACGTGGCCGCCGTGCGCCGCCACGATCTGGGCCACGATCGCCATGCCCAGGCCGCTGCCGCCCTTGGCCCGGCTGCGCGCCTTGTCGGCCCGCCAGAACCGTTCGAAGACGTGCGCCGCGTCCTCGGGGGCGAGCCCCGGGCCGGTGTCGATGACCCGCAGCGCCACCGCCTCGCCGGCCGGCGTGCGGCCCGGGATGGCCTCCAGCCGGATCGGGCCGGCGGGGGTGTGGATCGCGGCGTTGGAGGCCAGGTTGATCAGCACCCGCAGCAGCTGGTCGCGGTCGGCAATCACCACCGCGCCGCCGGAGCCGATGATGCTCAGCGGGCGTTCGGGGTAGGCCGAGAACACCGCGTGGGCAGCCTCGGCCAGCAGCTTGTCGACCTCCACCGGCTCGCGCCGCAGCGCCGTGTCCTGGTCACCGCGCGCCAGCACCAGCAGGTCCTCGACCAGCCGCGACATCCGGGTGCCCTCGACCTCGATCCGGCGCATCGAGTCATCCGGTGCGTCGGTGGAGTGGCCCTGCAGCCGGGACAGCTCGGCGTAGCCGCGGATCGAGGTGAGCGGGGTGCGCAGCTCGTGCGAGGCGTCGGCCAGGAACTGGCGCATCCGCTCCTCGCTGCGCAGCCGGGCCGCGAACTCGGTTTCGACCGCCTCCAGCAGGGTGTTCACCGACGCGGCCACCTGGCCCACCTCGGTGCTCGGGTCGGCGTCCGGGACCCGGCGGTCCAGCCCGGAGCCGGCCGGCGACAGCTCGGCGGTGACGTCCTGGGCCGTCCGGGTGACCCGCTTGAGCGGGCGCAGCCCGACCCGGACACCCCAGCTGGTCAGGCCCGCGGCCAGCAGCACCGCGGTGGCCCCGACGACCAGTTCGAGGATAAGCAGCCGCTGCAGGGTGTGATCGACGTCCTCCATCGACAGCCCGGTGACCACGGTGATGGTCTGGGTCCGGATCTGGATCTGGCGGGCGGTCACCCGCAGCCGCAGGCCGTCGGGGGTGGCGATGGTGCGGACCTTGCCCGGATCGGTCATTACCTGCTCGCGCTGCCGGCCGGACAGGATCAGCTGCGACAGCGAGTCGATGTTGGCGGTGACCTTGATGACGGCGTTGCCGGCGGAGTCGTAGCCGACGATCCACTCCCGCTGGGTGGTGGCCAGCTGGGCGGCCCCGCTGCTACCGGGCACCCCCACCGTGCAGGTCCGGCCACCGGACAGGATGCACTGCCGGACGCTGTTGGCGTTGCCGGAGGCCACGCTGTTCAGCTGCTGGTCCAGGCGCTGCAGCAGGAACGGGCGCAGCAGGAAGTAGGTGGTCGCGCCGGTGATCGTGACGACCACCAGCAGCAGCCCCACCACGCCGATCACCAGCCGGGCGCTGAGGGTGCGGGGCAGCCACCGTGGGTGGCGGGTCGGGTTAGCTGGGCCGGTCGGCGCTCCGACGCTGCCCAGACTCACCCCCGCGGCGCCTTGACCACGTAGCCGGCGCCCCGGACGGTGTGGATCAGCTTGGGCTCGATGTGGTCGATCTTCTTGCGCAGGTAGCCGATGTAGAGCTCGACGATGTTGGACTGGCCCTGGAAGTCGTACTTCCACACCCGGTCCAGGATCTGGGCCTTGGACAGCACCACCCGCTCGTTGCGCATCAGGTAGCGCAGCAGCTCGAACTCGGTGGCGGTCAGGTGCACCTCTTCGCCGGCCCTGGTCACCTCGTGGCTGTTCTCATCCAGCTCCAGGTCGGCGACCCTGAGCACCCCGTCGCGGTCCTGCTCGGCCTGGGTGCGGCGCAGCACGGCGTTGACCCGGGCCAGCAGCTCCTCGACGCTGAACGGCTTCACCACGTAGTCATCGGCACCCGAGCGCAGCCCGGCCACCCGGTCGTTGGCGGCGTCGCGGGCGGTCAGGAAGATCACCGGCACCACGGAGCCCGCCGAGCGCAGGTGCTGCAGCACGGCGTGACCGTCCAGGCCGGGCATCATCACATCGAGCACCACCAGGTCGGGGTCGTACTCGGCGACCGCGGCCAGCGCGGAATGGCCGTTGTCGGCCGTCACCGCCTCGTAGCCGTCGAAGCGCAGCGCGGAGGCGACCAGGTGCACCACGTTCTCCTCGTCATCGACGACCAGCACCCGGCGCTTGGCGCGCGGGGCGGGCTGGCGGGCGGACTGGCCTGAGACTGTGGAGACAGAACTGGACATGAGCTGAGGGTCCCGCGTCCGGGTAGGCACCCCCTTAGCTTTCACTGTGAACCGGCTGTGCGCCAGCCCTGGGACGTGAACCCTGGGAAGGTCGAACCCTGGGAAGGTCGATCTCAGTGCCCGACCGACTGCCCGCCCCATGCCTGGCCGCCTTCCGAGGCCGCCGGACGGTCGGCGGGCGCCTCGGTGACCCGCTGGCCGCCCTCGGTCGCCACCCACCGCCAGGACGGCGACAGGCAGGCCAGCACCATCGCCAGCAGCGCCGCGACCATCACCACCGCAGGCACCTGCGGCTCGCCGGAGGCCGAGTCCAGCAGCAGTTTCAACGCGACGCCGAACGTCAGCAGCTGGCCGGCCAGGAACACCCAGCGATCCCAGCCGTTGAGCAGCCGGCCCATCCCCCACAGCACGAAGATCAAGAAGCCGAACGCGATCAGGCCGGCGATCAGCTCACCGGTCCGGCTGCCGGTGATGTCGGGCTGGTCGACCTGGACGAAGCCGCCCCGGACGATGAACAGGAACGAGTACACGATCAGGAACGGCACCACCACCGTGCCGGCCGCCACCGCGGCGATCACGGTGGGCGGCGTGCGGGTCTCGTTCATCGCCGCTCACTCCTCCTCCGCCGCCGGGCCGGCGCCCGCCGGTGTGAACCTAGGGTGGGGCCAACCCCGCTCCGGTGCAACCGCGGCGCGCCGGGACGGTGGGCTCAGCAGGCGGGCAACCCGCCGAAGTAGCCCTCGGTGAAGCGCTGGATGCGCTGCAGCGCCGTGGTCTCGTGCGCGCCGTAGGCCTTGTCCGAGGGCACCAGCTTGATCACCGCCGAGGTGGCCTCGTCCATGTCCGGCGGTGACAGCTGGAAACCCTGCTCCCCGTCGTTGATCGAGGCGGTGAAGGCCCCGCTGTAGCAGCTGGCGTCCAGCATGGCGTCCCGGTCATCGATCGGGCGGGCGAACAGCTGGTCGCGCACCCCCATGCTCCAGCCGTAGACGAACAGCATCCCGAGGGCGTAGTCCGCCGGCGCGTCGTCGATCAGGGTCAGCTCGCCGGTGGACCGGTCCACCCGCTTGTCCGGCAGGCTGTTGTAGGCCTGCCGGGCGAACTCGTCGGTGAAGTAGACGTAGTCACCGGCCGGGCAGTAGTCGAACTCGCTGGCCTCCTGCACGTCCGGGCAGTCCGGACTGCCGGTCTCGCGGAGCTCGACGTCCTTCCAGGACTTGTCCACCGACTCCGCCGCCTTGCTCCAGAAGCTGTTCAGCTCGTTCTGCAGGGTCGACTGGTCGGGTGAGTCCGGGGTCGGGTCGATGACCTGCTCGTACGGCAGGTTGCCGCGCTGCTGGTAATCGGCGTCGGAGGTGAACGGGCGTTCGGTGAACTCCCGCTGCTGGAACTCCCTGCCGAAGCAGTACTCCACGCCGTTGGCAATCCCGTCGGCCATCGCCGACAGCCGGTCGAAGCCGTTGCCGTGCGAGATCTGCTCGTAGGTCACCGGCGGCGGGTCACGCACCTGCAGGTAGCCCAGCAGCATCTCCTCCAGCTCTTCCTGGGTGACCGCGACATGCTCGGTCTGGCCGTCCTGGGCGGTGCGGATGAACGCCCCGGCCGCGCAGTCTGCCTGGGTCTCGGTGAAGATGGTGGGTGGCCGCTCGCCGTCAGGGCCGGCCTCGAAGACGCCCAGCCGCTGCTGCATGGCGTGACCCCACTCGTGCGCGACCACCGCGGTGATCATGAACTTGCCGTACTTCTGGCCCAGCTGGCCGACCAGGTTCTCGGGGTTGCGGTCAAAGACCACCGAGTCGTCGGCGGGGCAGTAGAAGGCGTTGTTCTCCGCGCCGCTCGGGTCCTCGCGCAGGCAGGCGTTGCGCTTGGCCGCGGCGGGGACCTTCTTGCCGTCGACCGAGTAGATCCCGCCGCGCAGCTCGGGGTAGGCCCGGCCGCCGGAGGCCTTGGGGTAGTTGGCGCGCCAGAACTCCTGCAGGTCGGCGATGGAGTTCTTGACCACCTGGTCGAATTCGGTGCGCCCGTCGTTGACGATCCGGACCGAGGCGTTGCGCTGTTCGGACTGCGAGCCCGAATCGTTGTTGTTCGACCGGGGCAGCGAGGGGTCGCAGGCCGACAGCAGCAGGCTGACGGGCAACAGCGCTGCCGACAGGGCCAGGCGAAGGTTGAAGGTCACGACAGGTCCCAGCTGAAGGCCGCTGGGCTGTGCTGGCCGGCGGCGCCCGACGACGCGGGCAACAAATGTCACGGTACCGCCCGCAGACGGCCTCAGCGAACGGCCGGAGCCAACCGGACCGGGACGCCGGCGGCCGCCAGGCAGCTCTTGACCTCGCCGATGCTGACCTGCTGGTAGTGGAACACGCTGGCCGCCAGCACCGCGTCGGCGCCGGCCGCCACCGCCGGCGGAAAGTGCCGGACCGCGCCGGCGCCGCCGCTGGCGATCACCGGCACCGACACCACCGCCCGGACCCCGGCGATCAGCTCCAGGTCGAAGCCGTTGCGGGTGCCGTCGGCGTCCATCGAGTTCAGCAGGATCTCCCCCGCGCCCAGCTCGGCGGCCCGGGCCGCCCACCACAGCGCGTCGATGCCGGTGCCGCGCCGGCCGCCGTGGGTGGTCACCTCGAAGCCGGACTCGGTCGCCGCGGCGCCGGCCGGCGTCCTGCGGGCGTCGACGGACAGCACCAGCACCTGCCGGCCGAACCGGTCGGCGATCTCGGCCAGCAGCTCCGGACGGGCGATCGCGGCGGTGTTCACCCCGACCTTGTCGGCGCCGGCCCGCAGCAGCGCGTCCACGTCGGCCGCCGAGCGCACCCCGCCGCCCACGGTCAGCGGGATGAAGACCTGCTCCGCGGTCCGCGACACCACCGCCAGGGTGGTCCGGCGGCCGGCCGAGGACGCCGTGATGTCGAGAAAGGTCAGCTCGTCGGCGCCCTCGGCGTCATAGCGGCGGGCCAGCTCCACCGGATCGCCGGCGTCGCGCAGGCCGGTGAAGTTGACGCCCTTGACCACCCGGCCGTCCGCGACGTCCAGGCAGGGGATGACTCGGACCGCGACCGGCACGCTCAGACCCCAGCCACCGTGGCCAGCGCCTGGCGCAGGGTGAAGGCGCCGGCGTAGAGCGCCTTGCCGATGATGGCGCCCTCGACGCCGAGGCCGCGCAGCCCGGCCAGCTGAGCCAGATCGGCCAGCGAGGACACCCCGCCGGAGGCCACCACCGGCCGGTCGGTGACGGCGCACACCGAGCGCAGCAGGTCCAGGTTCGGCCCGGTCAGGGTGCCGTCGCGGTGCACGTCGGTCACCACGTAACGGGCGCAGCCGTCGGCGTCCAGGCGCTCGATCGCCTCGTAGAGGTCACCGCCCTGCTCCGTCCAGCCCCGGGCGGCCAGCGTCGTGCCGCGGACGTCGAGGCCGACCGCGATCCGGTCGCCGTGCCGGGCGATCGCCGAGCGCACCCAGTCCGGGGACTCCAGGGCCGCGGTGCCCAGGTTGACCCGGGCGCAGCCGGTGGCCAGCGCCGCCGCCAGCGACTCGTCGTCCCGGATCCCGCCGGACAGCTCCACGGCGATGTCGAGTTGCCCGGTCACCTCGGCCAGCAGCTCGCGGTTGCTGCCCCGCCCGAACGCCGCGTCCAGATCCACCAGGTGCACCCACTCGGCACCGTCTGACTGCCAGGCCAGCGCCGCCTCCAGGGGGCTGCCGTAGGAGGTCTCGGTGCCGGCCTCGCCCTGCACCAGCCGGACCGCGACGCCGCCGGCGACATCGACGGCCGGCAGCAGGACCAGCGGCGCGATCGCGGTGTTCATCTCCTGCTCCGATCTCCGAAGGCCACCGCCAGCGCCGGGATGACGATCACCGAGACCAGCAGCACGCCGATCACCATGACGACCGAGCGGCTCATCAGGTAGGTCAGCACCACCGCCACCAGCAGCGCCGAGGCGATGACGGCGCGCCGTTCCTTGCGGCGGACGCCGAGCCTGCTGACCGGGTTCCGGCCGCCGGGACGCCTGCCGGGCACAGCCTGCCAGGCCCGCTGCCACCGGGCCCGCCGCTGGCGCCGGTCGGCCTCGGCGGCCAGCCGTTGCCGCTGCAGCTCCAGCCGCTGCTCGGTGGCGGCCAGCCGTTCGGCGCGCCGCTGTGCTCGTTGCTTGCTCATGCTCGCGACTCGCTCATGATCGCCCGGCTGCTGCCCGGCCGGGCCGAGCAGCCGGCGTCACAGGGTGCCCAGCCAGTTGGCCAGCAGCTGCGCCCCGGCGTCCCCGGACTTCTCCGGGTGGAACTGGGTGGCCGACACCGGCCCGGCCTCCACCGCCGCGACGAAGTCCTCGCCGTGCTCGGCCAGGGTGGCCGCGTAACCGGCCTGCTCGATCGCGGGGCGCTCGGGGCTGGGGTGCTCGGGGCTGGGGTGCTCGGGGCTGGGGTGGACCGCGTAGGAGTGCACGAAGTAGAACCGGGTGCCGGGCTCGACGCCGTCGAACAGCACCGAGCCGGCCGGCGGGCGCACCGTGTTCCAGCCCATGTGCGGGATCACCGGGGCGTTGAGCCGCTCGACCCGGCCGGGCAGCACGCCCAGGCCCGGCGTCTGGACCCCGTGCTCGACGCCGGCCGTGAACAGCACCTGCATGCCGACGCAGATGCCGAGCACCGGACGGCCGGCCCGCACCCGTTCGGTGAGGATCCGGCCGGCCTGCACCTCGCGCAGGCCCGCCATGCAGGCCGCGAACGCTCCGACGCCCGGCACCACCAGGCCGTCGGCCTCGACGGCGGCCTGCGGGTCGGCGCTGAGCTCGACCTCTGCGCCGACCCGCTCCAGCGCGCGCACCGCCGAGCGGACGTTGCCCGAGCCGTAGTCGAGCACGATCACCTTGCTCATCCGCAGCCCACCGCTACAGCACGCCCTTGGTCGAGGGCACGCCGGACTGGCGCGGGTCGAGCTCCACCGCCGCGCGCAGCGCCCGGGCCACCGCCTTGTACTGCGCCTCGATGATGTGGTGCCAGTCCCGGCCGGAGTGCACGGTGACGTGCAGCGCCACCCGGGCGTGGTAGGTGAAGGACTCGAAGACGTGCCGGGTCAGGGTGGTGGCGTAGGCGGTGTCGCGGCCGAGCAGGTAGGCCGGCGCGCCGTCGGGCTCGTGGTGCACCAGGTAGGGCCGCCCGGACAGGTCGACCGCCGCCGACACCAGCACCTCGTCCATCGGGATCGTGGCGTCGCCGAAGCGCCGGGTGCCCGCCTTGTCCCCGGCCGCCTCGGTGAAGGCCTGGCCGAGCGCGATGGCGGCGTCCTCGACGCTGTGATGGGAGTCGATGTGCAGGTCGCCCTCGACGTGGGCGGTCAGGTCGAACAGGCCGTGCTTGGCGAACGAGCCCAGCATGTGGTCGAAGAACCCCACCCCGGTGCTGATGTCGGCGCGGCCTGATCCGTCGAGGTCGATCTCGACCAGCACCTTGGTCTCGGTGGTGCTGCGCTCGATGCGTCCGGTGCGGCTCATCCGCTGTCCTCCTCTGTCGATCCGGTTCCGCTGGAACCGGCCACGCTCAATCCTGCCCCGCCGGAATCGGTCAGCTGCCGCATCGCTGGCTGGCCGGACAGATCCTGCAGGGCGGCGCGGAAGGCCCGCATCTGCTCCTGGTCGCCGATCGAGACCCGGAGCCAGCCGTCCGGCCCGGTCTCGCGGATCAGCACCCCCCGATCGAGCAGACCCTGCCACACCGCGTGCCGGTCGGCGAAAGCGCCGAAGAGCACGAAGTTGGCGTCGGAGTCGGCCGCCCGCAGTCCCAGCTCACGCAACCAGCCCACCGTGGCGTCCCGTTCGGCGCGCAGCTCGGCGACCCGGGCCAGCAGCTCGGCGCTGTGCGCCAGCGCGGCCAGCGCGGTCGCCTGGCTAACCGCGGACAGGTGGTAGGGCAACCGGACGATCCGGACGGCGTCCACCACCTCGGCCGAGGCTGCCAGGTAGCCCAGCCGGCCGCCGGCCAGCGCGAACGCCTTGCTCATCGTGCGGGTGACGATCAGCTGCGGGTGGTCGGCGAGCAGGCCCACCGCGCTGGGCACGCCGGCCCGGCGGAACTCGGCGTAGGCCTCATCGACGATCACCACGCCGGGCGCGGCGTCCAGGACGGCGCGCAGCTGCCAGTGCGGCAGCGCGGTGCCGGTCGGGTTGTTCGGCGAGGCCAGCAGCACCACCGAGGGTTGCAGCCGGTTGATCAGGTCGATCGCCTGGTCGAGGTCCAGGCTGAAGTCGGCGGCCCGCGGCCCGGTCACCCATTCGGTGTGGGTGTTGCGGGCGTACTCCGGATACATCGAGTACGTGGGGGCGAAGGACAGCGCGGTGCGGCCGGGCCCGCCGAAGGCCTGCAGCAGTTGCTGCATCACCTCATTCGAGCCGTTGGCCGGCCAGAGCTGAGCCGTGCCCAGCCGCACGCCGGCCTCGCGGTCGAGAAAGCCGGCCAGCGCGGCGCGCAGCTCGGCGCACTCCCGGTCCGGGTACCGGTTCAGCCCGGCGGCCGCCGCACTCACCGCGGCGGCGATGTCGGCGACGACACCGGCCGAGGGCGGGTAGGGGTTCTCGTTGGTGTTCAGCCGCACCGGCACGTCCAGCTGCGGGGCGCCGTAGGGGACCTGGCCGACCAGCTCCGGGCGCAGCGGCAGCTGCCAGCCCGCGTCCGTGCTCGTCGCAACGCTCGTCGCAACGCTCGTCGCGACCCTGGAGGGGATGCCGGTCATGGCCGCGGCATCCGGGCGCTGACCGCCGCGCCGTGCGCCGGCAGGTCCTCGGCCTCGGCCAGCGCCAGGACGTGCGGGGCGACTTCGGCCAGCGCCTCGCGGCTGTACTCGACCAGGTGCAGGCCCCTGAGGAAGGACTGCACGCTCAGCCCGGAGGCGTGCCGGGCGGTGCAGCCGGTGGGCAGCACGTGGTTGGACCCGGCGCAGTAGTCGCCCAGCGAGACCGGCGAGTGGGCGCCGACGAACACGCAGCCGGCGTGCCGGACCCGCTCGGCCCACTTGCGCGCGTCGGCGGTGATCACCTCCAGGTGCTCGGCGGCGTAGGCGTTGACCACCTCCAGGCCCTGCTCCAGGTCGGCCACCAGCACGATCGCCGACTGCGGCCCGGACAGCGCGGTGCGCACCCGCTCGCCATGTCGGGTGAGCGCCACCTGCCATTCCACCTGCGCCGTCACCGCGTCGGCGAGGTCGCTCGAGTCGGTGACCAGCACCGAGGCGGCCGCCGGGTCGTGCTCGGCCTGGCTGATCAGGTCGGCGGCCACGTGGGTCGGGTCGGCGGTCCGGTCGGCCAGGATGGCGATCTCGGTGGGGCCGGCCTCGGCGTCGATCCCGATCACCCCGCGCAGCAGCCGCTTGGCCGCCGCGACATAGATGTTGCCCGGCCCGGTCACCAGGTCCACCGGCTCGATTCCGAGCTCCGGGTCGCCGTAGGCCAGCAGCGCGATCGCCTGGGCGCCGCCGACGGCGTACACCTCGTCAACCCCGAGCAGCGCGCAGGCCGCCAGGATCGCCGGATGCGGCAGCCCGCCGAACTCCTTCTGCGGTGGTGAGCAAACCGCCAGCGACGGCACCCCGGCCAGCTGGGCCGGAACCACGTTCATCACCACCGAGGACGGGTAGACCGCGATGCCACCCGGCACGTAGAGCCCGACCCGGTCCACCGGGACCCACTTCTCGGTCACCGTGGCGCCCGGGGCCACCTCGACCTCGGTGACGGCCCGGCGCTGCTCGGCGTGCACGATCCGGACCCGCCGGATGGACTCCTCCAGGGCGGTGCGGACCGGGCCGGCCAGCTCGGCCAGGGCCTGGGCCAGCGCCTCGGCCGGCACCCGGGGTTCGGGCACGTCCACGCCGTCGAAGCGGGCGGTGGCCTCGCGGGCGGCGGGGTACCCCCGCTCGCGGACCGCCCGGACCAGCGGACTGACCGCATCCAGGGCCGAGCTGACGTCCATTTCTGCCCGCGGCAGCAACCGGCGGAGCTGGCCGGGGCTGGCGGCGGTGGCGGACAGGTCGACTCGGCGAAGCACGCAGCCAGTCTAGTTAGCCTGCGAGGCCTCCGGATGCCGTCGCTGTGCCGGGCTCCCTCGTAGGCACGAGCTGGCGCGCAGGCCGGCCGGAACCGCCGTACGGTGAGCGGGTGCCTCATCCGACGTCCGGCAAGGCCGAGGTGCTGCCGCTGTTCCCGCTGGGAACGGTGCTGGTGCCGGGCATGCGGCTGTCACTGCACGTCTTCGAGCCCCGCTACCGGCAGCTGGTCGCTGACCTGCTCAATGCCGAAGGCCCCGGCGCGCCGGAGTTCGGGGTGGTCGCGCTGCGTCAGGGCTGGGAGGTCGGCGAGCTCGGCGATGTCTACGACGTCGGCACCTCGGCCCGGGTGACTGACGTGCTGCCCCACCCCGACGGCCGCTGCGACCTGGCGGCGGTCGGGGAACGCCGGTTCGTCATCGACTCCCTGGACACCGGCGCCAAGCCCTACCTGGTGGCCGAAGTCCGCTGGCTGACCGAGCCGGCGGGCGAGATCGGGTCCGGACTGGCCACCTCGGTGCGGCGAGCGCTGGACATCCACCTGCGCACCCTGACCGCGCTCAACGCCGACCTCGCGGAGTTCACCGACCTGCCGGTCTCGGCCGACCCGCGGGCGCTGTCCTACGCGGTGGCCATGTTGCCCTCGCTGCCGATGCTGGACCGCCAGGCGCTGCTCGGCGTCGCCGACACCGCGGCCCGGCTGAAGGCCGGACGGGCGGTGCTGCGCCGTGAGACCGAGCTGCTGCGCCAGCTCCGCGCGGTGCCGATCACCGCGGCGACCTTCCGGCGCAGCCGGGGCACCAGCTGAGGCTTCGATCCTTGACCGGCTGAGGCCTAGGTCCTTGACCGGCTGAGTTCTTCAGTCGCCTTGCGTTGGGATCGGTGGCCTCGTAGCAGGGTGCTGGACGGCGGGTCACCCTGCTACGAGGCCAACGATCGACGTCAGCTGCGAGATTTCTGGTTGATGGACGCCAGCTGCGGGCTTCTGGTCGATGGACGTCAGCTGCGGGCTTCTGGTCGATGGACGTCAGCTGCGGGGTTTCCGGTCCCCGAGATCGGGGTCGGCGCTCAGCCCGACCAGCGCGGTGTAGACCAGCACCCCGAAGAACGCCTGGACCGCCAGCGCCGGCAGGGCGTGCAGGCTCAACTCCGGCGTGAACGCGGCGTTGAGCTCGCGGACGGGACTGCCGGAGAACCACTCACCGGCCGCGCGGGCCAGCAGCGAGCTCAGCACCCCGGCCACGGCCAGGGCGGCGAGCACCACCGGGCCCCGGATGGTCCGCAGCCGCCAGGCCAGCAGCCCGAACACCATGCCGAGCGCTATCGAGAGCAGCACGAACCGGCCGTCGCCGGCGATCTGGGACTCGCTCTCCTGCGGCACCACGAAGGCCGGGTTGCCGCCGCCGCCTTCCACCAGGTACGAGGTGGTCGTCGGGGCCCAGGCCCGCCAGATCAGCCCGGCCAGCACGCCGGCCAGCAGCTGCCCGACCACCAGGATCGCCAGCGGGCGCCAGGATCGGCCAGCGAGGGCGGGGTCGTGGTCGGTGACCGGCACGGGCTGGTCGGCGACCGGCACGGGCTGGCCGGCGACCGGCGCGGGCTGGCCGGTGACGGCGTCGGTCATCGGCTCCCCTGGAGCGTTGGTCATCGGCTCCCCTGGTCGGCGGCGGCGGTGAGGCCGGACGGTGTGGCGCCGGCGGGACGGACGGCCCGGTGGTTGGGCGCGTTGGGACTAACGGTAAGCCGACCGTCGACGAACACCGCACCCGGCGTGCGCCAGACGCCCGGCTCCACCAGCGGGCTGGCGGGAAGCAACACCAGCGCGGCGGGCTCGCCGACCCGCAGCCGCCCGGTGCGCCGGCGCATCCCGGCAGCGCCGGCGCTGTGCTCGGTGGCGGCCCGGAGCGCTCCGAGCCGTCCCAGCCCGGTGTTGGCCAGCCGGTCCAGCTCGCGCGGGTCCACCGCCGGGGCGGCGCCGGAGCGGGCTGAGTCGGTGCCGTAGAGCAGCGGCACCCCGGCGCTGACCAGGTCGGCGGCGTTGGCCGCGGCGTCCCGGCCGTGGCCGGAGGAGAAGAACCTCTGCAGGGTGGAGGTGACCTTCATCCCGCTGCCGGCGATCCGCTCGATCAGGGCAGCGGGCAGCCGCTCGGTGGGGACGCGGGCCAGCTCGTCGACCCCGGCGTCCAGGGCGCGGCCGACCAGCTCGGCGCTCAGCGCGTGGGCCAGCACCGGCAGTCCGGCGTCGTGGGCGGCGTTCACCACCGCCCGGACCACCGCCGGCGGCAGGGTGGGCCCGGCGTCCGGGCCGGGGTCGAGGCCGAGCTTGATGAGGTCCACCCCGTCGGCGGCCAGCCGCTGCACCGTCCAACGCGCCTGCACCGGTGAGTTGACGAACTCCGCGGTGGCGCCGGCCCAGCAGCTGGCTTGGTGGCCGCCGGGGGCGGTCAGCACCGGCCCGCTCACCGCGATCACCGGCCAGCCGGGCGGCGGCGGGCGGTGCCCGGTGCGCCAGCCCTGCGCCTGCCGCAGCGGCGAGGCCAGGTCGCGAAGGCCGACCAGCCCGGTCTCCAGGCCGGTCGGCCAGTCCCCCGCTGCTTCCCCGTCGGCCGGCTGGCTCAGGTGCACGTGGGCGTCCACCAGGGCCGGCACCACCCAGTGGTTGATCCCGCCCAGCACCAGCAGGTCACTGGGCATCCCGCCTCGTTCGGGGCGGAGGTCGGCGACCCGGCCGGCGCCGTCGAGCACCACCAGGCCGAAGCCGGGTTGGGCAGCGCCGCCGGTCCAGACGGTGCCGACGAAGGCGACCCCGCGGCTGGGGACGGCGCCGGTCCGCAGCCGGCGTGACCGGATCAGCTCCAGGCCGGCTCTGGCCCGCTCGGCCAGCGCCGCGGGCAACCGCACACCGCGGCGGCCGAGCAACGGCTGATCCTGATCGGTCACGATTTTATCTTCGCAAGAAGGGACGTGCGCACGGCTCTGCGCCGGGCCGTACCGGTCTCATCAGGCTCGCTTCGGGTGCCCGGCGGTTCGCAAGCGGGGGTCGGTTGCCCGCGCTCAGGATGACCGGGCACAGTGTTCTCGTGCGCTCTCGTGCCAGAAAGCGATGGAATGATCTTGGTCCTGGGGTTCGTCGACTGATTGTCATCAGCGCAGCCCTTGAGGGTGCGCTCAAGATCGCGGCTCTGTTCGATCTTGCCCGGCGACCTTCGGCTGACGTCCGAGGCTCGAAAGCGCGGTGGACAGCTGCGGTCATCCTGACCAACTCAGCTGGCGCGGTACCTCTTGGCTACTTCCGCTACGGGCGACGAAGGTAGCTCGCGGATGTCGGCCGACCTGAAGCTCGGTTCCAGTCGGAGCGCGATGCAGACCTATGACATCAAGAAGGAGCGCAAGGATCTCTACTCGCCCAAGCGCGGCGACTTCGAGATCATCGACGTGCCCGACCTGGGGTTCCTCATGATCGACGGGCATGGTGACCCGAACACCTCCGCCGCCTATCGCGACGCGGTGGCCGCGCTGTACACCGCCTCCTACGCGGTGCGAGCCGCGACAAAGGCAAGAGGGGAAAGGGTGCACACGGTGGCGCCCCTCGAAGGGCTGTGGTCAGCAACGGATTGGGAGGTCTTCCGTACCGGCGACAAGGACGCCTGGGACTGGACGATGATGATCGCCCAACCCGACTGGGTCAGCTCCGAGCTTGTCGATGAAGCCCTGGCCGCCGCGCGGAAGAAAGGATTGCCGGCACTCAGCCTGATTCGCTTCGAGCGCTATGCCGAAGGCCGCAGCGCGCAGATCCTGCACGTCGGCTCCTATGACGATGAGGGCCCGACGCTTGCGCGCCTGCATGCCGAGTTCCTCCCCGCCCACGGACTCGTGCCGACAGGCCTACACCACGAGATCTACCTCTCTGATCCCCGCAAGACCGAGCCCGGCAAGCTAAAGACGATCCTGCGCCAACCCGTCACGTCAACCGCATAACCCGAGTGACGCCGCCTGCGCTTGATTGCGATGGCGAAGGTGGCTTCCGAGCCGTTCAGAATCGGCCGGGCGGCATCTGGCGCAGCAGGATCTGCAGCTCGTCCACCTGGCTGGGCGGCACCACCTTGGTCAGGTCGATCCGGCTCAGCGCCTCCACCGTGCGCACCCGCCGCACCGGACGCAGCAGCCGCCAGCCGATCAGTAGCGGCCCCCAGGGCACGCCCGGCAACCCGACCCGGCGCAGCTCACGGCGCAGTCCCTTGCGGGTCCGGGCGACCAGCGCGGCCACCCTTGGCTCCAGCGGCCCGAGCCGGTGCGCTCCGGACAGCCGGCGCGCGACGGCGGTAAGCAGCCAGCGGAAGGTGAAGACCAGCAGGGCGACCAGGCCCACCAGCACCGCCAGCACCCGCAGGTCGGCCAACCAGCACAGCGCGGCCACCAGCAGCACCAGCACGCCGGTCCACTGCACGGCGTTGATGATCGAGCTGCCCAGCGCCCGGGTCAGCAGGTAGCGCCGCAGCACCGCCTGGCTGGTCGCCGAGCCGGGACCGAAATTGCCCACCTCGATGACCGGCCGCTCGTCGTACACCGGCCGCTCCTTGGCGACCGGCCGCTTCACCAGCACCGGACGCTCGGGGTCGCCACCGAAGGACGCTGACGGCCGCCCGGGCCGGAATTGCTCTCTCATACCCGATTCAACGATCTCGCGCCCCGTTGTAGTTCCTCACTGAACGGAGCTTTTCCGGCGACCCGGTCCGGCTCAGCGACCCGCCGAGCTCGGAGCGGACTGGTCGCTGATCGCGTTCGGCCCGAGCAACGCCTTGATGTCGCCCATCAGGCCTTGCGACGGCGTCACCCGGTAATCGGGCAGCTCGGTCCGCAACCGCTGGCCGAACGCCAGCTGGATCTCGACCGGGGTCATGCCGGGGTGCGAGCGCAGGATCTCCTTGAGGTTGTCCACGATCGCCTGCTTGAACTGGTGCTGATTCATCACCAGCCGCAGCGGGCCGTCCATCCCCTTGGTCAGGTCCGGCAGCGACAGGTCCGAGCCGATGATCCGGATGGTGTCCTCCCGGGCGTCCACCCGGCCCTTGATCACCACGACCGCGTCCTCGGCGATCTGCAGGCCGACCTGGGCGTAGGACGCCGGGAAGAACAGCACCTCGACCGAACCTTCGAGGTCTTCGAGCACCACCTGGGCCCACTGCTTGCCGTCCTTGGTCATCCGCCGGGTGACGCTGGACAGGATGCCGGCCACCGTGACCTTCTCACCGTCCTTGACGGCCTCGGTCTGCAGCTCGGCGATGCTGACCTCGGCCGCCGACTTGAGGATGTGCTCGACCCCCAGCAACGGGTGGTCGCTGACATAGAGCCCGAGCATCTCGCGCTCGAAGTTGAGCAGCACCGACTTGTCCCACTCGCCCTCGGGCACCCGGACGGCGAACATGTCACCCAGGCCGCCCCCGGCATCGTCGTCGAAGCCGAACAGGTCGAACTGGCCGATCGCCTCGGCGCGCTTGGTGCTCAGCACCGCGTCGATCGAGGCCTCGTACACCTGGATCAGGCCCTTGCGGTTGTGGCCGAGCGAGTCGAACGCGCCGGCCTTGATCAGCGCCTCGATGGTGCGCTTGTTGCAGGCCATCGCGTCGACCTTGCGCAGGTAGTCGGCGAAGTCGGTGAAAGCCGAGTTGGCCTTGCGGCAGGTGGTGATCGAGGTGACCACGTTGCCGCCGACGTTGCGCACCGCCGTCAGGCCGAACCGGATGTCGGTGCCCGTCGGGGTGAAGTTGGCGTCGGAGGAGTTCACGCACGGCGGCAGCACCTTGATGCCCATCCGCCGGCACTCGGCCAGGTAGACGGCCATCTTGTCCTTGTCGTCCTTGACCGAGGTGAGCAGCGCGGCCATGTACTCGGCCGGGTAGTTCGCCTTGAGGTAGGCGGTCCAGTACGACAGCATCCCGTACGCGGCCGAGTGCGCCTTGTTGAAGGCGTAGTCGGAGAACGGCACCAGGATGTCCCACAGCGTCTTGACCGCGGCCGCGGAGTAGCCGTTGGCCGCCATGCCCGCCGAGAACTTCTCGTACTGGGCGTCCAGCTCGGACTTCTTCTTCTTGCCCATCGCCCGGCGCAGCAGGTCAGCGCCGCCCAGGGTGTAGCCGGCCAGCGACTGGGCGATCGAGATGACCTGCTCCTGGTAGACGATCAGCCCGTAGGTGTCGCTGAGGACCTCGGCCAGCGGCGCCTCCAGCTCCGGGTGGATCGGCACCACCGGCTCCCGGCCGTTCTTGCGGTTGGCGTACTTGTTGTGCGAGTCCGCGCCCATCGGCCCAGGCCGGTACAGCGCGATCACCGCCGAGATGTCCTCGAAGTTGTCCGGGCGCATCGAGCGCAGCAGCGCCCGCAGCGGCCCGCCGTCGAGCTGGAACACCCCCAGCGTGTCACCGCGGGTCAGCAGCTCGTAGGTCGCCTTGTCATCCAGCGGCAGGTCCTCCAGCACCAGGTCGTGGCCGCGGTTGGCCCTGATGTTGTCGACCGCGTCGTCGAGGATGGTGAGGTTGCGCAACCCCAGGAAGTCCATCTTGATCAGGCCGAGGCTCTCGCACGACGGGTAGTCGAACTGGGTGATGATGGCGCCGTCGGCCTCGCGGCGCATGATCGGGATGACGTCGATGAGCGGGTCGCTCGACATGATCACGCCCGCCGCGTGCACGCCCCACTGCCGCTTGAGCCCCTCCAGCCCCTTGGCGGTGTCGACCACCCGCTTGACCTCGGGGTCGGCGTCATACAGCGACCGGAACTCCCCGCCCTCGCCGTAGCGGTTGTGGGTGGTGTCGAAGATCTTGGAGAGCGGGACGTCCTTGCCCATCACCGGCGGCGGCATCACCTTGGTGATCCGGTCGCCCATCGCGAACGGGTAGCCCAGCACCCGGGCCGCGTCCTTGACCGCCTGCTTGGCCTTGATGGTGCCGTAGGTGACGATCTGGGCGACCCGCTCGTCGCCGTACTTGTCGGTGACGTAGCGGATCACCTCACCGCGCCGGCGCTCGTCGAAGTCCACGTCGAAGTCGGGCATCGAGACCCGGTCGGGGTTGAGGAACCGCTCGAAGATCAGGCCGTGCCACAGCGGGTCGAGGTCGGTGATCCGCATCGCGTAGGCGACCATGCTGCCCGCGCCCGAGCCGCGACCCGGGCCGACCCGGATGCCGTTCTCCTTGGCCCAGTTGATGAAGTCGGCGACCACCAGGAAGTAGCCGGGAAAGCCCATCTGGGTGATCACGCCGACCTCGAAGTCGGCCCGGGCCCGAACGTCGGCCGGGACCCCGTCCGGGTAGCGGGCATGCAGGCCCCGCTCGGTCTCCTTGACGAACCAGGACGTCTCGTCCTCGCCCTCGGGGACCGGGAAGCGGGGCATGTAGCTCTTGGACTCGTCGAAGCCGATCTCGCACCGCTCGGCGATCAGCAGCGTGTTATCACAGGCCTCGCGCAGCTCGTACTTGTCGGCCCACAGCGAGCGCATCTCGGCCGGGGACTTGAGGTAGAAGTCCTTGGCGTCGAACTTGAACCGGTTCTGGTCCTGCATGGTCTTGCCGGACTGCACGCACAGCAGCACCTCGTGGGCGTCGGCGTCCTCGGCCCGGGTGTAGTGCAGGTCGTTGGTGGCCACCATCGGCAGGCCCAGGTCCTTGCCCAGGCGCAGCAGGCCGTCGCGGACCCGGGTCTCGATGCTCAGGCCGTGGTCCATCAGCTCCAGGAAGAAGTTGTCCTTGCCGAAGATGTCTCTAAACTCGGCGGCCGAGGCCCTGGCGTTGCCGTAGTTGCCGATCCGCAGCCAGGTCTGGATCTCACCGGACGGGCAGCCGGTGGTGGCGATCAGGCCCTGGGCGTAGTCGTTGAGCAGCTCGCGGTCGGCCCGGGGCTTGTAGAAGAAGCCTTCGAGGCTGGACCTGCTGGAGAGCCGGAACAGGTTGTGCATGCCGGCGGTGTTCTCGGCCAGCAGCGTCATGTGGGTGAACGCGCCGCTGCCCGAGACGTCGTCCTCGCCGCCGGCGTTCCAGCGCACCCGGGTGCGGTCGCCGCGGTGGGTGCTCGGGGTGAGGTAGGCCTCCAGGCCGATGATCGGCTTGACCCCGTGCGCCTTGGCCTTCTTGTAGAAGTCATAGGCGCCGAAGACGTTGCCGTGGTCGGTCATGGCCAGCGCGGGCATGCCCATTCGGGCGGTCTCTGCGAACAGGTCGTCGAGCCGGGCGGCGCCGTCGAGCATCGAGTACTCGGTGTGCACGTGCAGGTGTACGAAGGAGTCGGACTCTCTGGTGACGGTCACAGCGACGCCCACGTCCTTCGGTTCGGGTGGCGCCCATCGATCGGGCTGGCCAGCGGATTCCGATTCTGCACCTTGGGTACGACGACAGCGAGAAGCCCGGCGTGTCCCGGCGCGTCGCGGTCACGTCCCACCATCGCGTATCGGTTTTAGCCGCCCTGGCGGTCGAAACCACTACGGGTCCGGCTGTGACAGCATGGGCAGCATGTCCATCATCAAGATCAATGCCATCACGGTCGCCGCCGACAGCGGTGACGAACTGGCCAAGCGGTTCGCGGCCCGGGCCGGCGCGGTCGACAACCAGGACGGCTTCGAGGGCTTCGAGCTGCTGCAGCCCACCGACGGCCGGACCACCTGGCTGGTGCTCACCCGCTGGCGCGACGAGGACGCCTTCAACGCCTGGGCCAGCTCGCCGGCGTTCGGCCAGGGCCACCGGTCCGAGGGCCCGCACGCCCAGGGCGGCGAAGGTGGCGGGAGCCCGCACGCCCACGGCGCCGAGGGCGGCGAGCAGCCCAAGAAGCCGGTCGGGGTCAGCAGCGAGCTGTGGTCCTACGTGGTCGCCGGCGGCTCCGCGGGCGGCTCGGGCTCCTAGCCCCCGCAGCCGCTGAGCCATACGGCTGCTGATCCGCAGCCGGCTGAGCCGTGCGGCTGCTAGGACTCGGCCTCCAGGACGTCCAGGGCGTGCTGCAGGTCGGCGGGGAACGGCGACACCACGGTCAGCCATTCCCCCGTGCCCGGATGCTCGAAGGACAGCGACCGGGCGTGCAGCCACTGCCGTTGCAGGCCTAGCCGCCGGCTCAACACCGGATCGGCGCCGTAGACCAGGTCACCGCAGCACGGGTGCCGCAACGCTGCCATGTGCACCCTGATCTGGTGGGTGCGCCCGGTCTCCAGGCGGATGTCGAGCAGCGAGGCCGCCCGATAGGCCTGCACCGTCTCGTAGTGGGTGACGCTGGGCCGCCCGCTGGCCACCACCGCGAACTTCCAGTCCGAGGACGGGTGCCGGTCGATCGGCGCGTCCACCGTGCCGCTGCTCGGGTCGGGATGGCCCTGCACCAGGGCGGAGTACAGCTTCTCCACGGTGCGCTCCTTGAACGCCCGCTTGAGCCCGGTGTAGGCCCGCTCGCTGGTGGCGACCGCCATCACGCCGGTGGTGCCGGCGTCCAGCCGGTGCACGACGCCCTGCCGCTCGGCCGCGCCCGAGGTCGACAGCCGGTACCCCATCGCCGCGAGCCCCTGGGTCACGGTGGGTCCGTCCCAGCCGATGCTGGGATGTGCCGCGACGCCGACCGGCTTGTCGACCACCACGATGTCGTCGTCGGCGTACAGGACCGCCAGCCCGTCCACCGCGCGCGGCGGGGCGGCGGCCAGATCCACCGGCTCCGGAATGCTGATCTCCAGCAGGGACCCGCCGCGGACCTTCTCCGAGCGGGCCGGGCTGCTGCCGTCCAGGGTGACCGCCCCGTCGTCGATCAGCCCGGCCGCCGCCGACCGGGACAGCCCGAACAGCCGGGACAGCGCCACGTCCAGGCGCAGCCCGTCCAGGCCGTCGGGGACCGGCAGCATCCGGACGTCAGTCACGCGGGCTGCCCTCGGCAGTCCGATCCTGCGGCAGCGCCACCGGCTGGTACGGGGGCGGCTGGTGCGGGGGCGGCTGGTGCGGGGGCGGCGGGTCGGCGGCCAACTGGTTCGCGGCCGGCCCGTCCACGGGTCGGGTCTGTGCGGCGGGCTTCGCGGGTCGCCGACTCGAGCCGGAACCGAACTCGACACCGCGCAGCGACAGCAGCACGGCCAGCGCGCCCCCGATCATGATGGCCGAGTCGGCCAGGTTGAAGATCGGCCAGACGTGGCCGTCGTTGGCCAGCACCGAGATCCAGTCCACCACGTGGCCCTTGCCGGGCGAGGGCGCCCGGAACAGCCGATCCACCAGGTTTCCCATCGCACCGCCGAGCACCAGCCCGAGCGCCAGGGCCCAGCGGGACGAGGTGAGCTTGCGAGCTGCCCGGATCACCACCGCGATGACGACGATCGAGATCGCTGTCAGCACCGCGGTGGCTCCGGCAGCCAACGAGAACGCGGCTCCGCTGTTGCGGGCGTGCACCAGGTAGACCGCGCCGCCGAGCAGCCGAGCCCCCGAATCGCCCGGCTCGATGGTGGCCACCACCACGATCTTGCTCACCAGGTCAGCGGCCAGCGCGATCAGCGCGGTGACGAAGAACAGCCAGGTCTTGCGCACCGGGGACCGGCCGTCGAGCCGTGCGGGATCAGCCGGTCGAGGGTTGCTCACCCGGCCATTCTCCCGCATCGCGGGACCCGGTGGCGCACCTGGCAGGTCGGTGGCGTCGGAGCGGCCGTCGCGGCTGGTCAGCGCCGCTCGGCCAGCGCCTTGCACTCGGCGTCCAGGGTCGCCATCGGCAGCGCCTTGATCCGGGCCTTCGGAATGGGCCGGCCGCAGTCCTCACAGACGCCGTAGGTGCCGGAGTCGATCCGCTCGAGGGCGTGCTCGATCTGGGTCAGCAGCAGGTGCCGGTTGGCCGCGATCGACTGCTCCTGCTCACGCTCGAAGGTCTTGGCGCCGACGTCTGCCTGATCGTCGCCGGCCCCGTCGGTGTGGGACTGTCGCAGCTCGTTGAGCTGGTTGATCGACCTGTCGTACTCCAGTCGCATCTCGGCCAGCTCGCGCTCCAGCCGGCCACGGATCTCGGCCAGGTCCGCCGCGGTGAGCCCCGCGACATTCGACTCGGCGGCGCTGTCCGGTCCGCCGGTCGGAGTGGCCGGCGGCGCCTTCTCGGCGACGGGCGCCTTCGCGGGAGCTGCCTTCTTGGCCGGCGCTTTGACAGCTGGCGCCTTCTTGGCGGGCGTCTTCTTAGCCGGCGCTGTCGCGGCCGGCGCCGCTTGGGCCGGCGCCTTCTTGGCCGGCGCCTTCTTAACCGGCTTCTCAGTGGCGGCGGTCTTGCCGGCGGGCGCCTTCTTCACCGGCGGGGCCTTGGTGGCGGCGGCCTTGCCAGCGGGCGCCTTCTTGACCGGCGGGGCCTTAGTGGCGGCCTTGCTGGCGGGCGCCTTCTTCACCGGCGGAGCCTTGGTGGCGGCGGTTCTCTTGGCCGGAGCCTTGGCGGCAGCCGCACTCGCAGCAGCAGCCGCGCCGGGACCGGCCTTCGCGGGACCGGCCTTCGCGGGACCGGCCTTCGCGGGAGCGGCAACCTTCACGGGACCGGCCTTCACGGGACCGGCCTTCACGGAACCGGCCTTCGCGGGACCGGCCGCCTTGGCGGCCCGGCCGGGCGTCACCTTGCTGGCCGCGGCGGCCGACACGTCACCGGCCCTGCGCAACGCCGCCCCGATCCGACCTCGCACGCCTGCCATAGCAGCCCCCCTCGCCCGGCGCCGTGGCCGGCAACCGGTGCCGGCTCTGGCAAGCCGTCAGGATACGAGCCGGGCGGTCCGGGGCGGTAGCGGGCACGCCGGGCGTTACCGTCCAGATCGTGAAGAACGTCCAGATGAGGCCGGACCCCACCAGCCCGCGCCACGGCCGAGCGTCGGTTCGAAATCCGGATGCCGGGGCACGTAGACTCAACCGCAGGCGTCGACGAGGACAAGTAGCGCCGGTGGCAGGCAAGAGCGAGCTGGGGACGGTGGAAGCCCAGCGCTGAGCGCCGGTCAGCCAAATCACCTCCGAGCCTCGGAAGAAAGCGGGTCCGTCCCGCGAGTAGAACCGAGCCAGGCAGTACCAAGAGTGGGCGTGGCCAGCACCCGGGGCGCGCCAAGAGGGGTGGTACCGCGGCAGCACCTGCTGTCGTCCCTTCACCGAGTGGCCGCTCTGATCCCAGACCGGCCGGCGTACGGCGAAGGAGAGTTCCGCGATGGCCTACCAGGCCCTGCCCGCCCACGTGGATCTGGCGGCGAACGACCGCGAGGTGATCGCGTTCTGGCGTGAGCACAAGATCTTCCAGACCAGCCTGGAGCAGACCGCCGGCGGGCCGTCCTACGTCTTCTACGAGGGCCCGCCGACCGCCAACGGCATGCCGGGCACCCACCACATCGAGGCCCGCGCCTTCAAGGACCTGTTCCCGCGGTTCAAGACCATGAAGGGCTACTCCGTCCCCCGGATGGGCGGCTGGGACTGCCACGGCCTGCCGGTCGAGCTGGCGGTGGAGAAGGAGCTCGGCTTCACGGGCAAGGCCGACATCGAGCGGTACGGCATCGCCGAGTTCAACGACCGGTGCCGGGAGTCGGTGCAGCGCCACGTCGACGAGTTCACCGCCATGAGCGAGCGGATGGGCTACTGGTGTGACTACGACAACGCCTACCGGACGATGAACCCCGACTACATCCAGTCGGTGTGGTGGGCGCTCAAGCAGATCTTCGACCAGGGCCTGCTCGTCGAGGACCACCGGGTGGCGCCGTACTGCCCGCGCTGCGGCACCGGGCTGTCCGACCATGAGGTGGCCCAGGGCTACGAGACGGTCGTCGACCCGTCGGTCTACGTCCGGTTCCCGCTGACCTCCGGCCCGCTGGCCGGCGAGGCCGACCTGCTGATCTGGACGACCACCCCCTGGACGCTGGTGTCCAACACCGCCGTCGCGGTCAACCCCGAGGTGACCTATTCCGTGGTCCGCACCCCGGACGGCCAGACGCTGGTCACCTTTCTCGGCGGGGCTGCCAGCGCCCAGCTGCCGCCGGGCACCGAGACGATCGCCAGCTACCAGGGCCGGGAGATGGAGCGCTGGAGCTACCAGCGGCCCTTCGACTACGTGGCGATCGGTGACGCCGAGAACCCGGCGCACTACGTGGTGCTGGCCGACTACGTCACCACCGAGGACGGCTCCGGACTGGTGCACCAGGCCCCGGCGTTCGGCGCCGAGGACCTGGCGATCTGCCGCTCGTACGGGATGCCGGTGGTGAGCCCGATTGGCAAGGACGGCCACTTCCTGGACGGGATCGAAGAGATCGGCGGGCTGTTCTTCAAGGACGCCGACGACCGGTTGGTCGCTGACCTCAGCCGGCGCGGCCTGCTGTTCAAGCACCTGGCCTTCGAGCACAGCTACCCGCACTGCTGGCGCTGCCACACCCCGTTGATGTACTACGCGCTGCCCTCGTTCTACATCCGGACCACCGAGCGCAAGGCCGAGCTGATCGCGCAGAACGAGGCCACCAACTGGTACCCCGAGACGGTCAAGCACGGCCGCTACGGGGACTGGCTGGACAACAACATCGACTGGGCGCTCTCCCGCGACCGGTACTGGGGCACCCCGCTGCCGATCTGGCGCAATGACGTCGATCCGAGCCGGCTGGTCTGCGTCGGCTCGCTGGCCGAGCTGTCGGAGCTGACCGGTGAGGACCTGAGCCGGCTGGACCCGCACCGGCCCTTCGTCGACGCCCCGACGTTCACGCTGCCCGGCGTGCCCGGCGTCTTCTCCCGGGTGCCGCAGGTGATCGACGGCTGGTTCGACTCGGGCTCGATGCCGTTCGCCCAGTTCGGCGCCCCGCACCGCAACGCCGAGCTGGCCCGGCAGAACTACCCGGCCGACTACATCTGCGAGGCGATCGACCAGACCCGTGGCTGGTTCTACACGTTGATGGTGATCGGCACTCTGGTGTTCGGCGAGTCCAGCTACCGCAACGTGGTGTGCCTGGGTCACATCCTGGCCGAGGACGGCCGCAAGATGAGCAAGCATCTGGGCAACATCCTGGAGCCGATCCCGCTGATGGACCGGCACGGCGCCGACGCGGTGCGCTGGTTCATGCTGGCCGGCGGCTCACCGTGGTCCGCGCGCCGGGTCGGGCACAAGAACCTGGAGGAGATCGCCTCCAAGGTGCTGCGCACCTACTGGTCGATCGCCTCGTTCCAGTCGCTGTACGCCCGGGCCAACGACTGGACGCCGGGCACCGCCGGCGAGCAGTCCGTGCTGGACAGCTGGGCCCGCGCCGAGACCAACCGGGTCGCCGCCGAGGTGGACCTCGCCATGGAGGCCTATGACCCGGCCCGGGCCGGGCGGGCGCTGTCCGGGCTGATCGACGACCTGTCCAACTGGTACGTCCGGCGCTCACGCCGCCGGTTCTGGGACGGTGACCCGGCGGCGCTGCAGACCCTGCACGACTGCCTGGACGTGCTGACCCGGCTACTGGCGCCGTTCGTGCCGTTCGTCACCGAGCGGGTCTGGCAGGCGCTGTTCGCCGAGGTCACCGGCGTGGACTCGGTGCACCTGGCGGCCTGGCCGGACACCGGCGCGCCGACCGACCCGGCGCTGTCGGCCCAGGTCGCCCTGGTGCGCCGGGTGGTCGAACTCGGCCGGGCCGCGCGGGCCGGCTCGGGAGTCAAGACCAGGCAGCCGCTGGCCAGGGCGCTGATCTCGGCCCCCGGCTGGACCGGGCTGCCCGAACAGCTGCGACAGGAGGTGGCCGACGAGCTGAACGTCGTCGAGCTCGCCGAGCTGGCCAGCGCCGCGGACCTGGTCAACGTCACGGTCAAGCCGAACTTCCGCGCCCTGGGAAAGCGGTTCGGCTCCCGGACGAAGGAGGTGGCCGCGGCCATCACCGCCGCCGACCCGGCCGAACTGGCCGCCTCGATCAGGTCGACGGGCTCGATGCCGCTGTCCGCGCTCGGCGAAGACGTCCTCGCCGAGGAGGTGCTGATCAGCGAGGCGCCGGTCTCGGGCTGGGCGGTGGAGAGTTCGGGTCCGGAGACGGTCGCCCTGGACCTGGAGCTGACCGGTGAGCTGCGACGGCTCGGCCTGCTGCGTGAAGTGATCCGGATCGTGCAGGACGCTCGCAAGAACGCCGGGTTCGACGTCTCGGACCGGATCACGCTGCACTGGACGGTCGGCGGCTCACCGGAGCCGGCCCAGGCCATCCGGGAGCACCTGAGCGAGCTGTCGCGCGAGGTGCTGGCCAGCGCGGTCTTCGAGGGCGCCCCCGCGCGGCCGGACGGCTTCTTCGGAGCCGGCGACGACGAGCTCGGGCTGCAACTCTGGCTCGCGAAGGCCTAGCCGGGTTCAACCTCAAACGATCGGCGTCAGCCGGTGGCCGGTGTCAGCCGGCGGCCAGCCCGGTGTCAGGGTCGCACAGCGCGCAGGGGCTGAACCCGTCCTCGACGGCCTGGCGCAGCGGCACCGGCTCGGTCTGGCGGGCGAGCAGGAAGCCGCAGTGCGGCAGGTGGTAGCGCGGCCGGCCGTCGATCACCCAGACCGGCTCGTCGCCGCGACTGCGCAGCGGCGGGTCGGTGTCGGCGACCGCAGGCTCAGGGGTGGCCGGGTCATCGGCGTCAACGGTTCCGGCCGGGTCAGGCGCGGTCGCCGCGGTCTCAGCCGGCGCGGTCTCAGCCGGCGCAGCCTCAGCCGGCGCAGTCTCAGCCGGTCGGGTGTCAACCGGCGCAGTCTCGACCGGCTCGGCGACGCTGCCGGCCGGCCCGGCGGCCGTAACCCCAGCGGCGACGCTGACCCGGGCCTTCTCCGACACCGACGCCTTGCCAGCGGCAGCCCGGGACGCCTTTCCAGCCGCCAGCTCAGCAGCCAACGCCTTGTCCGAGGCGACGCCGGATGACTTGGCCACGCCGGATGACTTGGCCGCCCCGGCGGCGCCGGCGGACTGCCGCCGGCGGGTCTGGACTATCACGTAGGCCGCCAGCAGGCTGGCGGCGATCGAGGCCACCACCAGCGGCGTGCTGCCGGTGATCAACCCCAGCACCAGCAAGGCCAGGCCCGCGACGAGCAGCAGCAACACCACTACCTGCACGTCGGGGCCTCCTGCTTTCCTACGTCTTGGCCGCGGCGTGCGGCACCCAGCCCCCTGAGCGCCGTCGCCGGACGCCGCCGCTCGATCCGATTACGCCAGCCGGGTCAGCCGGACTGCTTGTCCGAGCTGGCCGACTGGTTGACCGGCTCCGCGCGGGTGCTGGTGTCCAGGTCCCGCAGCTGGGACTCCAGGTAGCTCTTGAGCCGCGAGCGGTACTCGTGCTCGAAGGTGCGCAGCTCTTCCAGTCGCTTCTCCAGGGCCGCCTTGCGCTGCTCGAGCTGGGTGGTGATCTGGTTGGCCCGCTGCTCGGCCTCCTGTACGGCGCTCGCGGCCTTGGCACGCGAGTCCCGCTCCAGTTGCTCGGCCCGGGACTGGGCCTCGGCGATGGTCTTCTCGTGGAAGGCGCGCGCCTCGGACTGCACCCGGTCCTGGTGCGCCTTGGCCTCGGCGAGGGTCTTCTCCGACTGCGACTTCGCGGCGGCGGTCTGCTCGTCGGCAGCCTGCTGGGCCAGCGCCAGCACCCGCTCGGCCAGGCCGAGCTGGTTGCCGCCGCCCCCGCCGCCGGCTGCCGCGCCGGCCGCCTTGGCAGCGGTGGCTTCCTGCTGGGCCTGGATGAGCGCCTGGCGGGCCTGGCTGACGGCTGACTCCAGCTCGCCGATCCGGGTCGTCAGCTTGCGGTTCTCCTCGTTGGCCGCCGCGATGGCGGCCGCCTCGTTCTGGTTGCCGGGCGAGGGCTGCCGGGCCTGGGTCAGCGCCGACTCCAGCTCACCGATCCGGGCGGTCAGCTTGCGGTTCTCCTCACGCGCGGCGGCCAGGGCAGAGCCGTCGGCCGACGGCGCGCCGGCCGGCGAGCGGTCCTTGAGATCGGCGTTCTCGTCGATCAGGCGGGCGAGTTCGACTTCGATGATGTCGAGAAAGGCGTCGACCTCTTCTTCGTCGTACCCGCGCTTGCCGATCGGGGGCTTCTTGAAGACCACGTTGTGGACTTCAGCGGGCGTCAAAGGCATCGAGTCACCTCATGTGGAGTGGCGGGCGGCCCGGGAACGGGCTGCCCTGGTGCGAACGGACAGGCTGTGTTGCAGACGGCAACCGCGAAGTTGCGGCACCGCTCGCGCCGACTGCGTAAATCGGTGCAGTAGGCAGGATAGCCACCCGCGGCCCCGTCATAGCGCGGGAGTGGCGAAAAAGGGCGGCCCGAGTCGCCCGAACGAGGTCGAGGGCGGTTAGCCGGCGGCCAGGGAGGTGACGATCGCGCGCAAAATCCAGATGATGATCAACAGGACGATCACGCTCATATCCAGGCTGACCCCACCGAGCCGCAGCGGCGGAATCACCCGTCGCAGCAACTTCATCGGCGGATCGGTCACCGTGTAGACCGCCTCGAGACCGACCGCCGTGGTGCCTGCCGGGCGCCATGACCTGGCGAAGCTGCGCGTCGTCTCCACGATCAACCGGGCGATCACCAGTAAGTAGAACACCAGCAGCGCGAGGCCGATCGCGGCCCAGAACGTCGTCATGGATCCATTCTCTCACCCTCATGGTGAGAACGCCGACGCTTCAGCTCTGGTTGTAGAAACCGCCCTCGACGATCCGCTGCTTGTCCGCCGCGGTCACCGAGACGTTGTGCGGGCTGAGCAGGAACACCTTGGGGGTGACCCGCTCGATGCTGCCGTGCAGGCCGAAGGTCAGCCCGGCCGCGAAGTCGACCAGCCGCTTGGCGTCGGAATCATCCATCTCGGAAAGGTTCATGATCACCGGCGTCCCGGCGCGGAACTGCAGGCCGATGGTCTTGGCCTCGTTGTAGGTCCGCGGGTGCAGCGTGGTGATGCGCTGCGGCGGCTGCTCGTAGGTGACGTCGTAGTCGTCATAGACCTCAGCCTCGGGGCTGGTGGCCTCGTAACCGCCGTGCGCCGGCTCGACCTCGCGGCGCTGGTACTGCGGATCACGCGCGAGCGCACCGTAGGACTGCGTGCCGCCGCCGTCGGCGTAGTCGTCATCCTCGACTAGGCCGAGGTAGACGCCCATCTTCCGAAAGGCTGTAGCCATTCCGTCCTCCTGTGTAGGTACTTCCCGCTGCTGCGGGCCGACGCTATCTGAATTGTTGTTCGCGGCGGCCGAGCAACGCCGTACCGATCCGCACGTGTGTCGCGCCGTGTCTCAGCGCGGCTTCCAGGTCATCACTCATGCCGGCCGAGACGATTCCGGCCGCTGGATGGGCGGCCCGCAACCGCTGGGCCACCTCGGCCAACCGGCTGAACGCCTGATCGGCATCGCCGCCCAACGGAGCGATCGCCATGATGCCGACCAGCCGCAGGACGTCCGAGCCGGCGATCCGGTCGGCCAGCCTCAGCAGCTCGTCCGCCGCGCCGCCACCCCGGCCGGCCGCGGTCTCGGCGTCGTCCAGGCTCAGCTGCACCAGGACGTCCAGGCCGGGCCGCTCCGCACGCCGGGCGCCGTCTTCCAGCGCGTCGGCCAGCGGCTGCCGGTCGACGCTGTGCACCAGGTCGGCGTACCGGGCCACCGACCGGGCCTTGTTCGTCTGCAGCCGCCCGAGGAAGTGCCAGCGGACCGCGATGGGAGTGAGTTCGGCCAGTTCGGCCGCCTTGACCGAGGCGTCCTGGTCGCGGTTCTCACCCAGGTCGGTCACGCCCAGCTCGGCCAGCAGTGCGGCGTCGGTCACCGGAAAGAACTTGGTGACCGCGATCAGGGTTATCTCCTGGCCGGACCGGCCGGCGGCCCGGCACCCCTCGTCGATCCGGGACCGGACCGCGGCGAGGTTGTCGCGCAGCTCGGCCAGCCGGACCTCCGGCGAACTCATCGACGCTGCCCAGACCTACTTCAGGAAGTCTGGGACGTCCAGTTCCTCGTCCGGCTCGACCGGCTTGCGGGTGGTGGTCGGTGACCAGCTGGAGCCCGAGCCGGCCGGCGGCGCGCTGGAGGCGCCCGCGCCGTACGCGCTGGCGCCCGCGCTCGGCGTGAAGGTGGGCGCCGGGCGTGAGCCGTTCATCGCCGGCGGCGCGGCCGAGACGGTGGCCAGCTGGGACTCCGGCTCGCGCCGAGCCGGAATCTCGACCTTCTTGTAGGGCAGCTGGCCCGAGTCAAAGCCGGCGGCGATGACCGTCACCTTGACCTCGTCGCCGAGGGTGTCGTCGATCACCGCGCCGAAGATGATGTTGGCGTCCGGGTGCGCGGACTCGGCGACCAGGGTGGCGGCGTCGTTGATCTCGAACAGGCCCAGGTCCGAGCCGCCGTAGATCGACAGCAGCACGCCATGGGCGCCGTCCATGCTCGCTTCCAGCAGCGGCGAGGCGATCGCCATCTCGGCGGCCGCCCGGGCCCGGCCCTCGCCGCGCGCCGAGCCGATGCCCATCAGGGCCGAGCCGGCCCCGCTCATGACACTCTTGACGTCGGCGAAGTCCAGGTTGATCAGCCCCGGGGTGGTGATCAGGTCGGTGATGCCCTGCACGCCGGACAGCAGCACCTGGTCGGCGCTGCGGAAGGCGTCCATCACCGAGACGTTGTGATCAGAGATCTGGAGCAACCGGTCGTTCGGAATGACGATCAGCGTGTCGCACTCGGCGCGCAACTGCTCGATGCCGAGCTCGGCCTGGGTGGCCCGCTTCTTTCCCTCGAAGGAGAACGGCCGGGTGACCACGCCGATGGTCAGCGCGCCGAGCTTGCGAGCCATGCTGGCGATCACCGGAGCGCCGCCGGTGCCGGTGCCGCCGCCCTCGCCGGCCGTCACGAAGACCATGTCAGCGCCCTTGAGCACCTCTTCGATCTCGTCGCGGTGATCCTCGGCGGCCTTGCGGCCGACCTCGGGCTGCGCGCCGGCGCCGAGACCGCGGGTCAGTTCCCGGCCGACGTCGAGCTTGACGTCAGCGTCAGACATCAGCAGCGCCTGGGCGTCGGTGTTCACCGCGATGAACTCGACGCCCTTGAGGCCTTGCTCGATCATCCGGTTGACCGCGTTCACGCCGCCGCCGCCGACACCGACGACCTTGATCACAGCGAGGTAGTTGTGGGGTGAGGTCATGAGGCCTGTCCTTCGCTAGCTTTCGATCTTCGGTGGTGTGGTCGGGTAGCTGGTTCGAAACCCTCACCCTCAAGTAGACCGTTAACATTATGTCAACCTGAGCGATATCAGGAAAAGTAGTTCGCCCGGCCGCCGGCGCGCGAAGGCGCGCCGCGACACTCCGAAAATCACGGATGATTTTCGCTTGGGGGCGCGTGGGGGCCGACGGCCGCCCTGACTGCCGCCGGAAGTGCGGTCCGCAGCATCGCGTAGCGATTCCGAACGCCTCGCCCTGACTGCCGCCGGGAGTGCGGTCCGCAGCATCGCGTAGCGATTCCGAACGCCTCGCCGGACGAAATCGCTACGCGTCGGGGGACGTGCGTCGGGAGACGTGTCGGGGGGAACGTGCGTCGGGGGGACGGCGGGTGGGCTAGTTGCCGGGACCGGTCCGGCTGATCACCGTGCTGGGGTCGCTCAGGTCGAAGTAGCGACCCGGCTGGCCCAGCAGCACCGACAGCAGCCGCGCCTTGTCCGCGCTGCGGTCCACCCCGCCCCACAACACCGTCCGGCCGTCGCGCAGGGTCAACGTGATCGACTCCTCGCTCGGCGCCGAGATCGAGCCGAGGGTCTTGCTGATGCTGGCCGGCAGCGTCCCGGCCACCAGCGCCGCGGCGGCCGAGGCCGTCTGCGAGCCGGTCACCAGCAGCCGCGGCAGGCCGGCCGGGATGGTCTTGACCGAGCGGAAGGCCACGTTGTCACGGTCGACGAGCAGCACCCGTCCGCCATCGACCGGGCGGTAGCCGACGGCGGTCCGCTCGGTGATCCGGATGGTGACGGTGGCCGGATAGGACCTGCTCACCGTGACAGCGCGAATCGGGCCCACCGCGCTCAGCCGGGAACTGACGGCGTCCAGGTCGAGCCTGGCCAGCGGCGCCCCGGTCCGGATGCCGGCAGCGGCGCGCACCTGCTCGGCGGTCAGCGTCCGGGCGCCGACCACCTTCACCGAACGCACCCCCAGCACGCTGGTGAAGGCCACCAGCCAGACCAGCAGCGCCAGCACCAGCACCGCCGCGACCCAGTACCACCAGCGTGCCGGGCGCACCGACCCCAGCCGGGCGGCGGCCCAGCCCCGCCCGGTCATCCCGTCACCGTCGATCATCCCGTCACCGCTTGTCATCCGGTCACCGCCGGTCCGGCCGGCTGGTCCGGCTCGGCCAGTTCGGCCAGGATGTCGGCGCACAGCAGGTGGACGTCACCGATCCCCATGGTCAGCAGCACGTCACCGGGCTCGGCCAGCGCGGCCACCCGGGCGGCGACCGCGTGCCAGTCCGGCTCGTAGACGACCCGGTCGGCCGGCAGCGGGACCTGCTCGGCGATCAGCCCGCCGGTCACCCCCGGGATCGGCTGCTCCCGAGCCGGAAAGATGTCCATCAGCACGGCTACGTCGGCCAGCGCCATGGCCTGGCCGAACTCCCGGGCGAACGTCTGGGTCCGGCTGTACGTGCCGGGCTGGAAGATCGCGATCAGCCGGCCGGATCCGCTCAGCACGCCACGGGCGGCGTCGAGTTGCGCGCGCACCTCCGTCGGATGGTGGGCGTAGTCGTCATACACCCGGACCCCACCCACCTCACCGCGGAACTCGAAGCGGCGCTGCACGCCGGCGAAATCCCGCCAGCTGCCGGCGGCCGACTCGGCCGGCATGCCCAGCTCCACCGCGACCGCCAGCGCGGCCGTGGCATTGAGCGCCATGTGCCGCCCGATCAGCGAGCCGAGCCGGACGTCGATCGGCGTTCGGGCAGCGCCCAGCACGCTGAACTCCACCGCGTCGGGCAGCTCGACGATGTCGCGGACACCGAGGTCGGCGCCGGAGCCGGTCCCGTAACCGCGCACCCGCAGGGCGTGGCCCCGGGCGTCGCGGTCCCTGGCATAGCCGGCCAGCCTGCTGGCGCCGGGGTCATCGGCGCAGTACAGCAGCAGGCCACCGGGGGTGATCCGGTCGACGAACTGCTCGAAGGCCCTGAAGACCCCCTCGAGGTCGCCGTGGTTCTCCAGGTGATCGGCCTCGACGTTGGTCACCACCGCGATCTCCGGCCACAGCAGCAGGAACGAGCCGTCGCTCTCGTCGGCCTCGACGAGGAACCACTCCCCCGAGCCGGCCTGCCCGTTCACCCCGTGACCGGCCAGGTTCGCCCCGATCGCGAAGGACGGATCCAGACCGGCGGCCAGCGCGGCGGTGATCAGCAGCGACGTGGTGGTGGTCTTGCCGTGGGTGCCGGCGATGGCGACACAGCGGCTGCCGGTGACCATCGCCGCCAGCGCGGTGGCCCGCCGCAGCACCCGCAGGCCGCGCTCGCGACCGGCTGCCAGCTCGAGGTTCGCGGGGTCGATCGCGGTCGTGTAGACCAGGGTGTCGCAGCTGTCCAGGTGCTGCGGTGAATGGCCGATCCGGATCTGGGCGCCGAGTTCGCGCAGTTCGGCCACGGTCGCTGACTCCCGGCTCTCACAGCCGGTCACCGGCACCCCCCTGGCCAGCATGATCCGGGCCAGGCTGCTCATTCCCGAACCGGCGATGCCCATGATGTGCACCCGGCCGAGCTCACCGGCGGCCGGCACCACCTCGGTGGCCGCCGTCGACACCAGCGCCGCGCCGGGCGCGGCCCAGCCGGCCGGCCGGTCGTAACTGGCCTGCGAGCGCGCTGCCGGGTCGCCCGGTTCGGTCAGGTCGGCCGGTTCGGTCAGGTCGGCCGGCTCGGCCCGATTGGCCGGCTCGGTCAAGTCGCCCGGCTCAGGCGTGGTGGTCACGGGCCACCTCCAGGATGCGGCGGGCCAGCACCGCGCCGGCGTCGCGGGCGCCGGCCTGGCGGGCAGCCGCCGACATCGCCGCCAGCCGGGCCGGGTCGCTGAGCACCGCGATCACATTCTCGGCCACCCACGCCGGATCGCACTCGGCATCGGCCACCATCAACCCGCCGCCGGCGGCGACGATCGGCTCGGCGTTCAGGCGCTGCTCGCCCCCGCGCAGCGGCAACGGCACGTAGCCGGCCGGCAGGCCCACCGCGGTCAGCTCGGCGCAGGTCATCGCTCCCGAGCGGCACAGCACGAAGTCGGCCGCGGCGTACCCGTCCGCCATCGCGTCGAGGTAGGGCAGCACCAGGTACGGCGGTTCACCGGCGGCTCGGTCCGGCGCGGTCAGCGGGTTCTTGGCGCCGGCGATGTGCAGCACCTGGATGCCGGCCGCCGCCAGCGCGCGCTGCGCCCCGAGCGCCGCCTGGTTGAGCCGCTGGGCGCCCTGTGACCCGCCGGTGACCAGCAGCGTGGGCCGGTCGGCGGCCAGTCCCAGCCTGGCCCGGGCGCCCGGTCGGTCGCGGTCGCGGTCCAGCTCGAGGATGGCCGGCCGCAGCGGGATGCCGATCGGGCGGCCGTGGGCCAGTCCGGCCGAGGCCTGCGCGGTGTAGACGTGCTCGGTCAGCCGGGCCGCCAGCCGGTTGGCCACTCCTGGCCGGGCGTTGGCCTCGTGCACCACGATCGGGATCTTGCGGCGGCGAGCGGCCAGGTAGGCGGGCACCGCCACGTAGCCGCCGAAGCCGACCACCACGTCGGCCTGCACCCGGTCCAGCACCGCCCCGGCCGCCCGGACCGCTGCCGCCACCCGGCCCGGGGTCTTGAGCAGCGCCAGGTTCAGCCGCCTCGGCAACGGCACCGGCGGGATCAGTTCCAGCGGATACCCGCGCGCCGGGATCAGCGTGGTGTCCAGGCCGCGGACGGTGCCGAGCGCGGTGATCAGCACGCCCGGATCGAGTTCCTTGATCGCGTCCGCGACGTTCATCGCGGGCTCGATGTGCCCGGCGGAGTGGCCGCCGGCGATCACGATGCTGGTTGCCCGTGCCACCTCAGGCGCCCTTGCGGCGGGTCATCGGCTGACCGGCCGGCCGGTGCGGGCCGGGCTGCTGCCGGCTCGCCGGGGCCGGCCGCTTTCCAGCAGCCGCCCGGGCGCCCGCGGGCTTGCGCGGGGCCGTGGCCGCCGGTGCGGTCGCGGACTTGCCCGCCGTGGACTTGCCCGCAGCCGTGGACTTGCCCGCCGTGGACTTGCCCGCCGTGGACTTGCCCGCCGCGGACTTGCCCGCAGCCCCGGACGTGCCCGAGGTCGAGGGCTCCCGTGAGACCGAGGGAAGCCGGGGGTTCGAAGGCGTGGCCGGCGGCGGCAGCCGCAGCGCGCGAACCCAGCGGGCGGTGCTGCCGCTCTCAGCCGCCCGCTGAGCGGCCCGGGCGGCGGCCGGCTCGTGCCGGGCGAAGGACACCAGCATGCCCAGCACCCCACAGGTCAGCACCAGCGAGGTGCCGCCGTTGGAGATGAAGGGCAGCGGGATGCCGGTGACCGGCAGCAGCGCGGTCACGTAACCGATGTTGATCAGCGCCTGGCCGGCGATCCAGATCGCGGCGGCACTGCCGGCCAGCCGGACGAACGGGTCCTGGCTGCGGTGCGCGATCCGCATCGCGGCGTAGCAGAACAGCGCGAACAGGCTGAGCACCACGACGCAGCCCAGCAGGCCGAGCTCCTCACCGACGATGGCGAAGATGTAATCGGTGTTGGCGTTGGGCACCCAGCCGTACTTGGAGGTTCCCTGGCCGAGGCCGACCCCGAAGATGCCGCCGCTGGACAGCGCGTACAGCCCCTGGATGGTGTGATAGCCGGCGCCGCCGGGATCGAGGTCGGGGTTCATGAAGGTGGTCAGCCGCTGCATGCGGTAGGCCTCGGTGACCGCCAGGGCCGTCACCGAGCCGGCCACCAGCACCAGCAGCGCGGCGAAGTAGCGGTAGGGCAGGCCCACCATCCAGAGCAAACCCAGCAACAGCAGCATGAAACACAACGAGGTGCCCAGATCCGGCTCCAGCATCACCAGGCCGATCACCAGCACGAAGCCGGGCAGCAGCGGGATCAACACATGCCTGGCCGTGGTCAGCGTCTTCAAAGACTCCTTGCGGGCAAGCAGATCGGCTCCCCACAACAAGATCGCGAACTTGGCGAACTCCGAGGGCTGCACGACCACCGGGCCCAGCTGGAGCCAGCGTTTCGCCCCGTTGACGGTGACGCCGATGCCGGGCAGCAGGACGCCGACCAGGGTGATCAGGGCCAACCCCAGCGCGGGGTAGGCCACCCTGCGATAGGCGGCGGGTGACATCCGGACCGCCAACCAGAACACCGGCACGCTCAGCAGGATGAACTGCACCTCGCGGATCAACTGCGCCCACGGCGCGTCCCCGGTGGTGTGCACCGAGGCCGACAGGGTGGTCGAGGCCGACATCAGCAGGCCGAAGAACAGCAGCCCGCCACCGGCGGCCAGCATCAGTTGGGTCGAGGCGTACGGGCTTTCCAGGTAGCGACCCGAGGCGCGGACCATCCGGATTCCGTTGACCCGGGCGCGCAGCCGGCTGATCACGACCCCACCCGCGCGCTGCCGGGCGCGGTGCGGTCGATCACGCATCCTGTTCGCGGATAGGCCTGAACGGCGAGCGTCGGGTAGCTCGAGGGTGCGGGCAGTGCCACGGCACCGGCACCGGCCAGTGACGTCGCGTCAGCCACGACCTCGTGCATGGTCCTATCGTCGGTCCTGGGCGGGGCGATCTTCGGGAGGCGTGTCGCGTGTCGTGCCACCGGGCTACCCGTGCGAGATGAACTCTGCATAGAACAGGCCCATTCCGAAGGCGACCGCCAGACCGCTGACGATCCAGAACCGGACGATGGTGGTGGTCTCCTCCCAGCCCCCGAGCTCGAAATGATGATGGAACGGCGCCATCCGGAAGACCCGTTTACCGGTGCCGGTCCTGAGCCGGGTGTACTTGAACCAGCCGCCCTGGATGACGCTGGACAGCGTCACCACCGCGAACAGGCCGCCCAGCACCACCAGCAGCAGCTCGGTGCGCGACAGGATCGCCAGTCCGGCCATCAACCCGCCGAGCGCCATCGAGCCGGTGTCGCCCATGAAGATCTGCGCCGGTTTGGCGTTCCACCAGAGAAAACCGAAGCAAGCGCCCATCGCCGCGGCGGCGATCAGCGCCAGGTCGTGCGGGTCCCGGACCGAGTAGCAGCCCTCCAGCGCCGGCGGCGGGTAGCAGCTGCTGCGGAACTGGATGAAGGTCATCAGCGTGTAGGCCCCCATCACCATGGCCGCGCTGCCGGCCACCAGGCCGTCCAGGCCGTCGGTCAGGTTCACCGCGTTGGTGGTGGCGGTGATGATCAGGTAGGCCAGCAGCAGAAAGCCCACCAGCCCGATCGAGAGGGCGCCGATGTCGCGCACGTAAGAGATGCGCTTGGACGCCGGGGTCAGCCCCTGGCCGTTCTTGAACATCATCGCCCCGATGCCGAACAGCAGCGCGACCAGTAGCTGACCGGCGAATTTGGCCCGGGCGCGCAAGCCCAAACTGCGCCGGTGCCGTAGCTTGATGAAGTCGTCGATGAAACCGACCGCGCCCGAGCCCAGCATCAGGAACAGCAGCAGCATGCCCGAGGCGGTCGGGCCGGAATCGTGACGGAACGACCCGATCAGGTGCGCCATCGCGTACCCGACGATGGTCGAGACCATGATGGCCACGCCGCCCATGGTGGGAGTGCCCCGCTTGACCAGGTGGCTCTTGGGTCCGTCGTCGCGGATCTCCTGCCCGAATCCCTTCAGGCGGAAGTACTTCACCACCAGCGGGGTGAACAGGATCGAGGTCATCAGCCCGAACAGCGCTGCGATCAGGATGGTCTTCATGCGGGGACGCTGCCGAACCGCTCGATGAGCGCCTGCGCCACAACCTCCATGGCCGCCGAGCGCGATCCCTTCACCAGCACCACGTCACCTGGCCGCAACTCCTCACCGAGCTTGGCGACAGCCGCCGTCGCGTCCGGCACCCACTGTGACTCACCGTCGTAGGAGCCTTCGAGCGCCGCGCCGGTGGCGATGGCACGCGCCTGCTCACCCACCGCGATCAGCGCCGCGATGTCCAGGCGGACCACGTGCCGGCCGAGGGCGTCGTGCTGGGCGATCGCGTCCGGGCCGAGTTCGGCCATGTGGCCGAGCACCGCGACCGACCGGCGGCCTTCGGACATGATCGCCAGCGCCTTCAGCGCGGCCCGCATCGACTCCGGGTTGGCGTTGTAGGCGTCGTTGATCACCGTTATGCCGGCGGCGGTCTCGGTCACCTGCATCCGCCAGGCCGACTGCGCCGTCGCCTGCGACAGCGCCCGCGCCACCACCGGCAGCTCCAGCCCGCAGGCCAGCGCGACCGCCGCCGCGATCACCGCGTTGGAGACCTGGTGCTCGCCACGCACCTGCAATCGGACCGGGGCGCGCCCGGCCGCGGCGACCAGTTCGAAAGCGGCCCGGCCGGAGGAGTCCACCCGCACCCCAACGGCGCGCACCTCGGCGTCCGGATGCTCACCGGCGGTCACGATCCGGGCGCTGGTGCGCGCGGCCATCGCGGCGACCAGCCGATCGTCGGCGTTGAGCACCGCGACCCCGCCGTCGGCGGCGCTGGGCAGCGCCTCGACCAGCTCGCCCTTGGCCTCTGCGATCACCTGGACGCTGCCGAACTCGGACAAGTGGGCGCTGCCGACGTTGAGCACCGCGGCCACCCGGGGCGCGGCGATGCCGGTCAGGTGCCGGATGTGGCCCAGCCCGCGCGAGGACGTCTCGAGCACCAGGTACCGGGTGTCCTCATCCGCCAGCAGCACGGTGTAGGGGTAGCCCAGTTCGTTGTTGAACGACGCCGGCGTCGCCACGGTCGTCCCGGCGACGGCCAGCACCTGGGCCAGCAGGTCCTTCGTCGAGGTCTTGCCCGAGGACCCGGTGATGCCGATGATGCTCGCGTTCAACCGGGGCGCCACCGCGCGGGCCAACGCGGTGATCGCCTGGATCGGGTCGCTCACCTGGATCGCCGGAGCGGCCACCGGGCGGCTGGCCAGCACCGCCACCGCCCCGGCCCGGACCGCCGCCTCGGCGTAGTCGTGGCCGTCCACCCGATCGCCGGCGATCGCCAGGAACAGGTCGCCGGCCACCACCTTCCGGCTGTCGAACTCGACCTTGCCCGACACCGTCCGCTCAGGGTCAGCGGCCATCAGCCGGCCGCCGACGATCTCGGCGATCTCGGCCAGACTCAGCTTGATCACAGCCGGCTCACGCCGTATTCCGCCTGTCGGCCACCGCAGGACCGGGCTCGCCGTCCCGATAGCCCTGCTTCGCAAGGGCCTGCCGGGCCACCGGGACGTCGTCGAAGGCGAGCAGGACGCCGTCGACCTCCTGCCCGGTCTCGTGGCCCTTGCCCGCGATCAGGACGGTGTCACCGGCCCCGGCCAGCGCGATGGCCTGCTCGATGGCGGCACGCCGGTCACCTTCCTCGATCACCCGGGCCCGCTGCCCGGCCGGCACCGCGCTCGCGCCGGCGATCATCGCGGCCCGGATCTGGGCCGGCGGCTCGGAGCGGGGGTTGTCATCGGTCACGATCAGCACGTCGGCCTCGGTGGCGGCGACCTCGCCCATCACCGCGCGCTTGCCGCGGTCCCGGTCACCGCCGCAGCCCAGCACGATGATCAACCGGCCGGCGGTCAGCGGCCGCAGCGCCCGCAACGCCCCGGCCACCCCGGCCGGCTTGTGGCTGTAGTCCACCACCACCAGGAACGGCTGGTCCCCGTCCACCCGCTCCATCCGACCGCGCACCTGCGCGGCGGCCACCGCCGGCGCCACCTCGGCCACCTCGACACCGGCCTCGGCGAGGATCGCGAAGGCCAGCAAGGCATTGGCGATGTTGTACCCGCCCGGAATCCGGCAACCGGTCGCGAACTCCCACCCCGGCCCGTGCGCCGTGAACCGGGTGCTGCCATCTGCCAGCACCCGCACGTCGGCGGCATGCCAGTCCGCGGCCGAGTGCTCGGCGCTGACCGTGACCGTGGCCGGCCTCACCAGCTGCCGTCCCCACTCGTCATCGACCACCACGATCTCGCGCCGGGCCCGGCCGTCGAACAGCAGCGACTTGGCGGCGAAGTAGTCCTTCATGTCGGCGTGAAAGTCGAGGTGGTCCTGGGAGAGGTTGGTGAAGGCGGCGAGCGCGAACTCGATGCCGTCCACCCGGCCCAGCCGCAGCGCGTGCGAGGACACCTCCATCGACACGCTGTCCAGGCCGCGCTCGCGCATCACCGCCAGCAATGCCTGCAACTGCGGCGCCTCGGGGGTGGTGAAGGGCGTCTTGACGGTCTCCTCGCCGAGGAACACCCCGACGGTTCCGATCAGCCCGGACCGGCGTCCGGCCGCGGCCAGGCCGGCCCGCACCAGAAAGGTGGTGGTGGTCTTGCCGCTGGTGCCGGTCACGCCGAAGACCGGCAGGGTGCGCGACGGTTGGCCGTACACCTCGGCCGACAACGGGCCCACCGCGGCCCGGGGGTCAGGGGTCACCAGCACCGGCGGCGCGCTGTCCAGCCCGGCCAGCTCGGCCGCGCCGGCCGGGTCGGTGAGCACCGCCACCGCGCCGGCCGCCAGCGCCTGGTCGAGAAAGGCCACCCCGTGCCGGCTCGCGCCGGGCAGCGCCGCGAACAGGTCACCCGGGCGCACCTGCGCCGAGCTGACGCTCACCCCGGAGACCACCGGTTCCGGATCCGGCCCGCCCCGGCCGGCCATCGTGGCGCCCACCAGCTCCGCCAGCTCACCGAGTCGTCGGGGCGCGACCTGGCTCGGACGGGGGGCGGCCCCGTCCGGCTGACCTTGTTGCGGTGGCGCCACGCTGGACCACGTTACCGATGGGCTCATGGGCTCACTCCGGCGCTCACCTTCACCTTGTCGGCACGGCTGGCTGGGGCTAGTCGAGGGTCAAGGGAACGAGCACGGACTGCGATCCGCTGGGCGCGATCTTGGCGGCGGACAGCTCATAGGAGGCGATCTGGCGGAACAGCGGGGCCGCCACGTCACCGCCGTGCATGCCGCCGGCCGGTTTGTCGATCATGATGGCGATCGTGAACCGGGGGTTGTCCGCCGGCGCCACCCCGGCGAAGGTGAGCCAGTAGCTCGAGTCGGAGTACCTGCCGGTGGCCGGATCGGGCTGCTGGGCCGTGCCGGTCTTGCCCGCCACCCGGTAGCCCGGGATGGCTGCCTTCACGCCGGTGCCGCCCTTGAGGGTCACCGACTCCAGCATCGTGCGCAGCGTCCGGGCGGTCGGGGTGGACAGCACCCGGACGCCGGCCGGTTGCGCGGTCGGAGTCACCGAGCCGTCGGGGTTGGTCACCGAGCCGACGATCCGCGGCGGGACCCGGACCCCGTCGTTGGCCACCGTCTGGTACATCGACGCCAGCTGCAGCGACGTCATCGCCACCCCCTGCCCGATCGGCAGGTTGGCGAAGCTGGAATCGGACCAGCTGCCGATGGCAGGCAGCAGCCCGGCGCTCTCACCGGGCAGTTCCACGCCGGTCTTCTGCCCCACGCCGAACCGTTGCAGGTACTCGTTGAAGCTCTGCTTGCCGACCATGTCGGCGATCGCCAGGGTGCCGACGTTCGAGGACTGGGCAAGCACGCCGGTGGCGGTGAACTTCTGCTCCGGGTGCCACCAGGCGTCGCGCACGGTGATCCCCCCGGTATGGACGGTCTGCGGGACGGTGAGCACCGTGCGCGGGGTGATCAGGCCCTTCTCCAGCGCGGCGGAGATGGCGACGATCTTGTTCACCGAGCCCGGTTCGAAGACCTGCTGGACGTTGGGGTTGAGTGACTGGCCGGTCTTGATGCTGGCCGGGTCCTGCGGGTTGAAGGAGCTGCTGGCGGCCAGCGCCAGGACCTGACCGGTCCGGGCGTCCAGGACGGTCACCTGACCCCCCTTGGCCCTGGTTCGCTTGACCGTGTCCTCGAGGTACTTCTGGGTCATGAACTGCAGGTCCTGGTCGATCGTGAGCCGCACCGTGCCGCCGTCGATCGCCGCCTTGCGCTTGATCGGGCCGGCCGGATTGACGTTGCCGACCGAGTCCTTCTGGTAGCTGACCGAGCCGTCCGCGCCCTTGAGCAGCGAGTCGTAGCTGTGCTCGATGCCTTCGGCCCCGAGGCCGTCGGACAGGACCAGGCCGATCACGTTCGCGCCGGTGGTCTTGCCGGGATAGAGCCGCTGCGAGGTGGCCTGGGCGAAGATGCCCGGCAGTGGCTTGCCGTCCAGCCGCAGGGCCTCGATCTGGTTGGCGGCCGCCGGTGAGAGCGCGGTGGCCAGCAGCGCGTAGCGCGAGTTCAGGCTGAGCTGGTCGGCGATCGCGACCACCGACTTGCCGATCAGCGGCGAGAGCATCGTGGCGTAGTCCAACCGGTTGCCCGGGTCCACCATCGTCGGATCGGCGACGATGTCCTTGGCGTCGGCGGTGTAGGCCAGCGGCACGCCGTTGCGGTCCACGATCGACCCCCGGGCCGCGTGCAGGGTCACGAACTCGCGCTTCTCGTCAGAGGCCGCCAGCGCGTAACCGGCGGAGTCCATGCCCTGCAGCCACACCAGCCGGACGAACACCACCGACAGCAGCAGGCTGACCGCCGCCACGCCTGCCCAGAGCCGCCGCCTCGACCTGCCCAGGCGGATGCCGACGGGCCGCCGGGCCGGACGAGGGCGGGGGGCGGCCGGCCGCCGCGGCACGGCCGGGCGCTGCCGCTGGACCGGCGGCCGGCTGCCCGGGTCGCGCTGCGGAGCCCGGTCGTGCTGAGGGGCCCGGTCGTGCTGAGGGGCCCGGTCGTGCTGGGTCACCGGCGGCCGGCGGCCCGGATCGCGCTGAGCGGCCGGGGCGGGCCGTGCCGGTGCCGGCCGCTGCGCCGAAGCCGGCCGTGCGTTCGCAGCCTGCCGCTGCGCCGGAGCCTGCCGTCCTGGTGCTTGCCGCGGTCCTTCAGCCTGGCGTGGTCCTTCAGCCTGGCGCGACCCGGGAGCCTGGCGCGACCCGGGAGCCTGGCGAGGCGCCGCGCTCGCGCCGGCCCGGTGCGGCTCGCGCGGGCCGGCAGGTTGCCCTGCCGGGGTTCGGGGCCGATCGGGCGCCGGCTGAACCGGCTGCCGGCCGGGCCGCTGTGCCCCCGGCCGGGGCGGTGTGACCGGCGGTTGCCGGGGTGGTCGGGTCATCACTGCCCTCCGGGCGAGGTGGGGGTCGTCGTGCTGGCAGCGCTCGAGGGCTTCGGGGGCGCGGCGGGCCGGGTCACCGTCACGGTCACCACCGGGGCCGGTCGAGTGCTGCTGGCGGCCGGCCGGCTGGCGGACCTGCTGGACGTCGGGGCGGGCCGGGCCGTCGAGCTGGCCGCCTGCCCTGCTGGGGCGGACGAACTGGGCGCTGGCTTCGTCGGCGTCGCGCCAGCAGTCGCAGTCGCACGAGCAGTGGCAGTCGCGGACGGCCGGGGCGCAGCGGCCGGAGGCGCGGCGACACTGGCTGCTGCCGGTGAGCCCAGCACCGTGACCGAGCCGTCGGCGTTGAGCCGGAGAAAGGCCGGGTTCGGGTTGGGCACCAGGCCCTGCGCGGCGGCGGCCGCGGCCAGCGAGGCCGGCGCCTGCTTGGCCGCCAGGTCACGCATCAGTTGCTGCTCCAGGTCAGACAGCGCGGCGTTGCTGTCGTTCAGCGAGCGCTGCTTGAGCTCCTGGGCGGCCGAGGCGGTGTTCAACGCCAGCAGCGCGCACAGCCCCGCGACCAGCATGAGCCCCAGCAGCACCGGCAGCGGCAGACTGCTCAGCCGGTTGCTGAGCCGGACGATCGGCGGACGCGCGGTCATGCCGCCTCCCGGATTCGTTCGGCGGCTCGCAGCCGCACCGAGGCGGCCCGCGGATTGGCCGCGACCTCGGCCTCGGTGGCGGGCTCGGATCCCCGGCTCAACAGCCTGATCTGCGGGCCGGCGGCCGCGATCGCCACCGGAAGGTCCGGCGGTGTCCGGTCCAGGGCCAGTTCGGCGAAGCTCCGCTTGACGATCCGATCCTCCAGCGAGTGGTAGGCCAGCACCACGATGCGTCCCCCGACGCTCAGCGCTTGCAACGCGGCGGGAATCGCCGCCTGGACCGCGGCCAGTTCTGAGTTGACCTCGATCCGCAGGGCCTGGAAGGTGCGCTTGGCGGGATGGCCTCCGGTCCGGCGGGTCGCCGCCGGGATCGCCTGGCGCACCAGCTCGGCCAGCTCGGCGGTGGAGGTCAGCCGGTGCTCGGCGCGGCGGCGTCCGATCGCCTGGGCGATCCGCAGAGCGAACCGCTCCTCGCCGTAGTCGCGCAGCACCCGGGCCAGTCGCGGCACCGGATAGCTGTTCACGACCTCCTCGGCGGTCAGCAGGTCCTCATCGTCCATCCGCATGTCCAGCGGCGCGTCGTGGGCGTAGGAGAAGCCGCGCTCGACCAGGTCGAGTTGCATGGAGGAGACCCCGAGGTCGAAGAGCGCGCCGTCGATCCCGGTGAGTTCGAGCTCGTCGAGCACCTGGGGAAGCTGGTCATAGACGGCGTGCACCAGATGGGTGCGCCCGGCATACTCGGCCAGCCGCTGGGCAGCCAGACGCAGCGCGTGCCGGTCGCGGTCCAGGCCCACCAGGGTGAGGCCGGGATGCGCCCGCAGCAGCGCGGCGCTGTGGCCGCCGAGGCCGAGGGTGGCATCGACGAGCACCGCGCCGGGTCGGTCCACTGCGGGGGCAAGCAGTTCCAGGACCCGGTCCAGCAGCACCGGGACGTGCCCAGCCGGGGCCGGCGGCTCCGGTTCGCCCATGCGGTGACTCCTGAACATCTCGGGTGGTGCGCTGTTGCTGATCGAGCCGGCGGTCTGTCGCGGTGGCGTCCGCCTCATGCCGACTGGTCCCCGCCCGCCTGCCGGATGTCCGTTCCGCCTGGCGCCGGGGAAGTGCGTCAGGTGGAACGAGAGGTGGCGGGAGGAGGCCGGTCCGCAGGTGCCGGACGGCGCGCCGTGACGTGGCGAGTGCTGGAGTGCCTGAGCCCTGGACGGGTGCCTAGAGCAGGCCGGGCAGCACCTCCTCGGCGTCGGCGAAGGACTGCTCGGTGCTCTCGAGGTAGCTCTGCCACGCCCCGGAGTCCCAGACCTCGACCCGGCTGTTGGCGCCGATCACGACGCAGTCCTTGGACAGCCCGGCGTACTCGCGCAACTGGCTGGGCACGGTGATCCGGCCCTGACCGTCCGGCACCTCGTGCGAGGCGCTGGCGAAGAACACCCGGCTGTAGTCCCGGACGCTGCGCTGGGTGACCGGAGCCGAGCGGAGCAGTTCGGTGATCCGGCTGAACTCAGCCATCGGGAACACGAAGAGGCAGCGTTCCTGGCCTTTGGTGATCACCAGCCCCCCTTCCAGCTCGGTACGGAACTTCGCGGGCAGCGCCAGGCGGCCCTTGTCGTCCAGCCGAGGGGTGTGGGTACCGAGAAACATGGCCCACCTCCCTGACACTGACTAGACGAGGACTTAACACTATCCCCACTACGGCCCACCATACCCCACTGTTCACCACTGTTTCGCGGAAATGTCGAGCAAAATGGTGACTGCGAGCCATTAAAGATCCGCTAACCCGGACAAAAGGTCGCCAAGTCGTGGTGGGGATTCCCCACCGGCGATCTGCTCGGCACGCACCTCTGAGCCGGCGACACGCGGCGGCGTGCACCCGCGGTGCGCAGACTCCTATCTGGCTCACAGGTGAGGAGCCAGTTGGATGCCCCGAGAGGCTCACCCCGGGCCGCTTGAGCAACTACCCTGGACCCCAAACGGGTCGACGTCTGACGTGGGCCCTCGACTTACGCCCGCTTCTCGACAACCCTGAGGGTGTGCCAGGCAGTTCGACCTGTCGGCGGCCCTCGGAGCAACAGGACGGATTCCGTAGTGACACATGCAGCAGCTCAGGCCGCTCAGTCGGCGGCCGGTTCCGCGCAGCAGAACGGTCACGGCTCGCCACCGAGCGCCAATGGCCTGGCAAGTCCCTCGACGGCGGGATCCGCGCTCTCGGTCGCCGACGTCGGCCCGGCCGCTGAGCGCATCATCGCCAACATCGAGAAGGTGATCGCCGGCAAGCACGAGGTGATCCGGCTCGGCGTCACCGTGCTGCTGGCCGAGGGCCACCTGCTGATCGAGGACGTGCCCGGCGTCGGCAAGACCACCTTCGCCAAGGCGCTGGCCCGATCCATCGACTGCTCGGTGCGGCGGATCCAGTTCACCCCGGACCTGCTGCCCAGCGACGTCACCGGCGTTTCCATCTACAACGCCGAGTCCAGCGATTTCGAGTTCAAGCCCGGCCCGGTCTTCGCCAACATCCTGCTCGGCGACGAGATCAACCGCGCCTCCCCCAAGACCCAGGCGGCGCTGCTGGAGTGCATGGCCGAGCGGCAGGTGACCGTCGACGGCGTGCGCTACGCGCTGCAGTCGCCGTTCCTGGTGCTGGCCACCCAGAACCCGGTGGAGATGGAGGGCACCTACGCCCTGCCCGAAGCCCAGCGCGACCGTTTCACCGGCAAGATCTCACTCGGCTACCCCGACCGCAGCGCCGAGATCGCCATGCTCAGCGACCAGACCACCGTGGACCCGCTGTCGATGCTGCAGCCGGTCTCCGACGCCGCCCACATCCGCGCCCTGATCGAGACCGTCCGGACCGTGCACGTGGTGGAGTCGGTGAAGGACTACGTCGTCTCGCTGGCCGAGGCCAGCCGCAACCATCCCGAGATCCGGCTCGGCGCCTCACCGCGCGCCTCGCTGCACCTGCTGCGCACCGCCAAGGCCGCGGCGGCGCTGGCCGGTCGGGACTACGTGCTGCCCGATGACGTGCAGAAACTGGCCGTGCCGGTGCTGGCCCACCGGTTGATCCCGGCGGCCACCGCCACCGTGGCCGGTCGCTCACCTGAAGACCTGCTGGCAGAGATCGTGACGAAGGTCCCGATTCCGGTAGCCAGCCCACGCGGATAGGGCAGGTGTCGTGGCGACGATTCGAACCGGTGGCGGTTCTTCGGCAGCGCCTCCGCTGATCGATACCACCTCGATCGGAAGCCAGCGGGTGGCGTTGTCCAGCCGCGGCCGCACCTTCATCACAGTGGGACTGATCTCGCTGGCCACCGGGCTGATGCTGGGCGTGCTGGACCTGCAGCGCCTGGGCGTGCTGCTGCTGGTGCTGCCGGTGCCGGCCTGGCTGGCCGTCCGGCAAGCCCGCTCCGGCCTGCGGATCGGCCACGCGGTGACCCCGTCGCGTATCACGGTCGGCGAGCAGGCCCAGGTCCGGCTGGTGCTGGGCAACCCGCACAGCTTCGGCACCGGGCCGTTGCGGGTCACCGAGACGGTCCCGGGCGGGCGTCCGCTGCGATTCAGCGTGGCCGGGGTTCGCGGCCGGCAGCGCCGCACGGTTGCCTACCCGCTGCCCGCGCTGCGCCGCGGCCGGTACACGGTCGGGCCCACCACCGTGATGGCCAGTGACCCGTTCGGCCTGGTCACCGCCGACACCCGATCCACCGACGTGGGAGAGCTGATCGTCCGGCCGGCGACCACCCAGCTGGCGCGCCTGGCGCTGCCGGTCGCCTGGCGCGACGGCGCCGCCACCCTCAGCCACTCGGTCGGTGTCGGCGGTTCGGATGACGCCTCGGTGCGCGAGTACCGCCACGGCGATGACCTGCGCAAGATCCACTGGCGCAGCACCGCCCGCTCCGGCGCCTTCATGGTCCGGCAGGAGGAACGGCCCTGGCACGGTGAGTCCCTGGTGCTGCTGGACCACCGGGCGATGGTCTACCCCACGACACCGGCCCAGCCGGACTCGGCGGCCCTGGAATGGGCCATCTCGGCCGCTGCCAGCATCGGCTGCCACCTGGCCGAGCAGGGCCGGCGGGTAGCGGTGGTGACCGGTGAGGGTCAGGTCGCGCACGACACCCCCGCGGCGATCCTGGACATGCTCGCCGACGTCAAGCCCGCCCTGCGCGCCGACCTCGAGCCGCTGGCGGCCGCGCTGACCGGGCTGGGCCGCGACGCCGCCGTGTTCGCGGTGCTGGCGGCCTCCCCCAAGAGCTCGATCAGCGGGCTGCTGAGCCGGCCCCAGTCCCCCGGCTCGGCGGTGGCCCTGCTGCTACGGCCCTGGACCTGGAACAGCGACACCCGTGACCTGCTGGCCGAGGCCGCCTGGCAGTCCACCGCCGACGCCTTGCGCGCCGCCGGCTGGCGGGTGGTGTCGGCCGAAGCCGGCGACGAAGTCGGCGATCTCTGGCCCAGCCTTCTCTCCGCACGCGTTGGGAGTGCCCGATGACCGCACCTGCCAAGTACACCGCCGGGCCGGACCCGGTAGTCGCGGCCGCCACCGGCACCGTCGCCGCCGGCGTGCTGCTGACCACCCTGCCGCTGCGCTCGGTCTTCACCGACTGGGCCTGGTTGATGGTGAGCGTGGGCTGCGTGCTGCCCTACCTGGCCGTCGTCGCGCTGTTCCGGATGCGCTCGACGCCACGCTGGTGGCACAGCCTGGTGGGCCTGCTGGCATCGGTGCTGATGGTGCTGTGGGTCTTCGTCCCCCAGCACCTGTGGATGGGCGTGCTGCCCACGCCCTCGTCGCTGACAGACATCGGTGACCTGGTCACGGCGGCGAGCACCTCGATCCAGCAGGAGAACGCGCCGCTGGCCTCCACCGCCGCGCTACGGCTGCTGGTCGCCTCGGCGCTGGTGGGGCTGGTGGCGCTGACCGACGTCCTCGCGGTGGTGCTGCGCCGCCCGCTGCTGGCCGCGGCGCCGCTGCTGGAAGTGCTGGCAATCGCCTCGGCGACCTCGTCGGACGCCGCTCACCCGGTCTGGTTCGCCGCTGCCGCCGGCGGTTTCCTGCTGATCCTGCTGTCGGGCACCCGGTTGCAGGACCGGGCCTGGGGGCCGTCGGTGGACGGTTCGGCGGGCCGGCTCGGCGGCGCCCGGCGAATGGCCGTGACCGGCGTGGTGGCTGCCCTGCTGGTTCCGCTGCTGCTGCCGTCGGTGTCGGTCAACGTGCTGGCCCGGGCCACCCAGCAGGACGGCAACGGCACCGGTTCCGGCAACGGCCAGGTCGTGTTGAACAACCTTGCTTCCCTGCAGGGTTCTCTGCAGCGGCCCAAGCAGGTGCCGCTGTTCCGGGTGAAGGCCGATGGCCAGCCGTTCTACGTCCGCCAGGAGGTCCTGGACCAGTACTCCGATGACGGCTGGCGGCCCTCCGGCTTCACGACCAGCGTGGAGAGGTTGGGCGAAGATTTCTCGATCAGCCCCTACGACCCCGACCGCATCGAGCAGGAGCGCGCCACCCGATCGACGCAGACCGTCCTCAGCGCCGAGTTCACCATCCTGGCGCTCGGCGGCAACACGCTGCCGATCCTGTCGAACCCGCTGTCCGTGCGGACTTCCAGCGGCGGCGATTGGAACAGCGCCACCGCCACCGTGGTGAACACCAGGCTGAAGCGGGGCATGACCTACAGCCAGCAGTTCATCCAGCCGAAACCGACGGTGCCCCAACTGCAGAACGCGCAGCCGTGGGTTCCCGACGAGGGCGACCTCCAGAGCCAGCGGTTGCTTCAGAAGCCGGAGCTGCCCGCGTCGGTCAAGGAGCGGGCGGCAACGCTCGTCGCCGGCCTGACCTCCCCTTACGCCAAGGCGAAGGCGATCTCGGAGTACTTCACCAACGAGGGCAACGGCTTCAAATACTCGCTCACCACCGAGGCCAAGGACGGTCTCAGCAACCTGGAGTCCTTCCTGGAGAACAAGGAAGGCTTCTGCCAGCAGTACGCCGCGGCTGCCGCGGTGCTGATGCGCGAGGCCGGGCTGCCCAGCCGGGTGGTGATCGGCTACACCCACCGCACGCCGGACTCCAACGGCTTCTTCACCGTCACCACCAATGACGCGCACGCCTGGGTAGAGGTGTACTTCAAGTCGATCGGTTGGATCCCCTTCGACCCGACGCCGCTGACCGGTCCGGACGCCGGTCGGGCGGTTTCCCTGGTCTGGGCGCCGCATCCCGAGGAAGGTGTCGAGCCGAGCGTCGCCGAGACCGCCAACCGTGGGCTGTCCGCCTCGCGCGCCTCGGTGAGCGCAGAGGCCAATCAGGCCGCCGGGTCCGATGGCCGCTTCGGTCCGTCCGCCGCTGTGGTGGGGATCGTGCTGCTGGTGTTGCTGGTACTGCTGATGATCGTCGCGGTGATCTTCGGGCCGCAGTGGTTGCGGCAGCGGCAACGCCGGCGACGGCTGGACCGGGCCAGGACCACGGGCAACCCTGAACCGCTCTGGTTGGAGCTGGCAGCTACGGCCACCGACCGGGACGCGCTGTGGCCCAGCACCATCACGGTGGGCCAGGTCGCCGGCTGGTTGTCACGCCACGGCGTCGACGAGCGCGGCCGGGCCGCGGTCACCGCGGTGGCCGACCGGGTCGAGCGGGACCGGTTCAGCGCGCAGCTGGTCGATGAGATGCCTCCGGAGTCCATCGCCGCCCTTGACCAGGCGCTGACCCGGTGGGCCAGGCGGACCGACCGGCGGTTGAGCCTGATGCATCGCTGGATACCGCGGTCGCTGATGGGGCAGCCGCGCTGGCGGCGCTGAGCCGGGCTGGCGGCGCCGAGCCGCGGCCTTGGCGGCGCTGAGCCGGGGCTGGCGGCGCTGAGCCGGGGCTGGCGGCGCTGAGCGGGCGGTCAGTCTCGACTTCGGCCGTCCCCGCCTTAGTCATCCCCGTCTTGAGTCGTCGTCTTGAGCCACCCCCGCCTTGGGTCGTCCGGTCTTGAGTCATCCCGTCTTGAGTCATCCCCGCCTGGGCTGACACTCGCCCTGGGTCGTCCCGCTCTGGCCGCCCGTCTAGGCCGATCCGCCTAGACGGTTATCAGCGGAAGCGTCTTATCAGCGGGACGCGTCGCCGGTGTGTCTGCCGCCGAGCGGCATTCTCCGTACCGGCGGGCCGGCGCCCTGCTATGGCGTTCCCGGCGCAGTCAGCGGCCCCGGTCCGCTGACTGGCGAAGCAGTCAGCGCACCGGGGCCGTTGAGTGGATCTATCAGCTCTCGTCGAACCGCTTGCGCATCCGGTCTTCCATCTTGGTGCGCAGAGTGTTCGACTTCGCGTTGCGAGCCTGACTGGCCTGAGCGGCCAATGATGTCGTCCCGTTCTGCCGCGGACCCCGCAGGGCACTGGCGGCAGCCACACACGATCCCACTATCAATACAAATCCGAGCACGCCCAACAAGATCAGGTTGGCCGTCAGACCGACCAACACCACCGCAAGCCCGAGCAGGACGCCGACCACAGACAACGCGAGCATCGTTCGCGCGCGGTTGCGAGGACGGGCCGACCTGACAGAGGACGCGAATTTCGGGTCCTCCGCGTACAGGGCTTGTTCGATTTCGTCGAGCAGTCTCTGCTCATGCTCGGAGAGCGGCATGATGCCCTCCAATCCCTGTCGCTATGTAGTGAACCATTACCAGAGCTTGCCCATCAGCGCCATAAGTGCTCTGTGGCGGATGAAGGGACACACCGTCGAGCATACGAGCCGAAATGTGAGTGCGAAAGTTGTCTGCGATGATTGCTGGTCCGGCAGGGATCATTCGTTACCTCCAGGGGCCGCCAACCGCCCGGATCGGTCAATAGAACGGTTGAAGCCGCCCACCGACCCGTGCTCGGACCGGCCCAGCAGTGACGCCGGCCCCACGACGGGCTTGCCGAACCGGGCGGCCAGCGCATCGATCACCCGATCGGTGGGCGCGCCGGCCGGTGGCTCGTCGCCGAACAGATCCAGCGCGAGCTGGGTGGCCTCACCGGCCGGACGCAGGTTCTCGGCCTTGACGCCGACCAGCCTGATCCGCGGCCGGTCCAGTTTCAGCGACCGGTACAGCTTCACCGTCTCGGAGTACACCACCGAAGCCGCGTCGGTCGGCTCGGCCAGGGTGTGCACCCGGGTGACGGTGGTGAAGTCGGCGAACCGGATCTTGATTCCGACGGTGCGGGCGACCCATCCGGCCTGGCGCAACCGCTCAGCCACCTCACCCGAGCCCCGCAGCAATTCACGGCAGACCTCGGCCTCGGTGAGCAGGTCGGCAGCCAGCGTCCGATCGGTGGAGATCGACTTCTCCACCTGCGCCGGGTTGACGGCGCGCTCGTCGTGGCCGTTCGCCAGCGCGTGCAGGTGATCGGCCGAGGCGGCCCCGACCGCCCGACGCAGGGTGTCCAGCGGGGTCACCGCCAGGTCGCCAACGCTGCGGATGCCCAGCCTGCGCAGCACCTCGGCGGTGCGCTGCCCCACCCCCCACAACGCGTTGACCGGAAGCGGATGCAAGAAGTCGAGCACGCCGTCCTTGCTGACCACCCGCAGGCCATCCGGCTTGCAGCTGCCCGAGGCGAGCTTTGCCACCGACTTGATCGGCGCGATCCCCACCGAGCAGGTCAGCTGATGCTCGGCGAACACCCGGCGCCGGATCAGGCGGGCGATGTCGGCCGGCCTGCCGAACAGCCCGACCGCCCCGGACACATCAAGGAACGCCTCGTCCAGCGACAGCGGTTCGACCAGCGGCGTGACGTCGGCGAAGATCCGCATGATCGCGCTCGATGCCTCGGTGTAGGACGAGCGGTTGGGCGTCAACACCACCAGTTGCGGGCACAGCCGCAGCGCCTGCCCCATCGACATCGCGCTGCGCACCCCGAAGACGCGGGCCGGGTAGGAGGCGGCCATCACCACCCCGCGGCCTTCGGTGCCACCGACCACCACCGGCAGGTCGCGCAGCTCCGGCCGGGTCCTGATCTCGACGCTGACAAAGAAGGCGTCCATGTCGACATGCAGCACGTGGCAGCCGGTGTCGTCGCCGTCGACCTCTCCGGATGAGCGGGGCAGGTCCGCGCTTCGCCCCATGACTCCCTCGCCCGGTCCTAGCCGGCGTCCGGGCGGTGTGCCTGAATGTGCAGCCGGGAGGCGATGTCGCGGTAGGGCGACTGGCCGGCCACCGCCGACTCGAGCTCCGAGAGCGCGGCGATCGCGCCCGGACGGTCGAGCTCGATGCCCGGCACCAGGTCGGTGAACACATCCAGGCCCTCAACGGACCGGACCCGCAGGCCGGCCGCCAGGCACTGCGCGGCCAGCGACTCGGCGTCATGGGCATGCTGGGCCGGGCGGTGGTAGGCGCTCAGCGCCCCGGCCAGATCACCGGCCAGCACCCTGGCGAGCACGCCTGCCACCGGGTTGGCCACCACCACACTCAGCACGCCGCCGGGCCGCAGCACCCCGGCGATCTGGCGCAGCACCAGGACGGGATTGCCCACGTCCTCGAGCACGTCATGGGCAAGAACCAGATCGAAGGCGTCGGCCGGGGCCAGTTCGGCGAGTGACTCGGCCTCGCCCTGAACCGCGGTCACCCGATCGGACACGCCGGCCTCGGCCGCTCGACGCATCAGCGTTGCCAGCGCGTCGATGCTGACGTCGACCACGGTGACCACCGCGCCGTGGGCCGCCAACGGCACCGCCAGGCTGCCTGAGCCGCCACCGCAGTCGAGCACTCGCGGCGCGTCCGGGTGGGAGCCCTGGCCGTCCCGCAGGATCTGGCGAAGGCTGGCCCACAGCAGCGGCGAGCGGCCTAGCGGTGACCGGTCGACGGCAGCGGAGCCGGACAGGTCGGTGCCCGCGGCTGCCTGGCCTGGCGCGTCACTAGCCACGAGAACAGACACTAGCGCGGTGGCATGGTCAACTGGCTACCCCGAGCGCGGGCGCACCGACCATCCGCTCGACGATCCCGATGAACTCACCGGCCGCCCGCAGCAGGTCATCAGCGTCTCGCTCGGAGACCACGGTCATCACGCCCGCCTCGATGGCTGCCCGGCGGCGCGCGCTGTCAGCGAAGTAGACCGTCCACTCGGCCAGCTCGGGCGCCACTGCCGCGAGCAGCACCCACGCGCTGGTCGGCCGGCGACGGTTGGAGGCAACCGGTCGCGCACGCAACGCCAGGACCGTGGCGGCGGCGCGCAGGGCGGCGACGTGAGCAGAGCGGTACTTCTCGGTGGCCCGTGGCTCCAAGACGGCTTCGGCCCAGGTGGTCTTGGCCTGGGACAGCAACGACCCGACACTGGCCGGCAGCGGACTCGTCATGCGCTTCTCCTCGCCGAGGCACTGAATCGAAAGTATGTTCGAACAGTAGCACGATTCGAAGCCTTGTCCAGCAAGGCCGGAGGGGTGCGAGGATGCTGATCTGCGGGCATGGGGCGAGGCTAAACGCAGCCTCTGACAACACCCGCTCAGTCAGCGCCGAGAGCCGCCACCGCGCCGATCACGACCACCGACGGGGCACCCACCCCGGCCCGCTGCACCTCGGCTGCCAGGCCCGCCAGCGTCGAGCGCACCACCCGCTGGCCCGGCAGGGTGGCCCGGTGGATGGCGGCCGCCGGGGTGTCGGCCGGGCGGCCGTGCTCGATCAGCTCGGCGGCGATGCCGCCCAGGCCCTCCATGCCCATCAGCACCACCAGCGTCGCCGGTCCGACCGCAAGCTCCGGCCAGTTCCAGCCCGCCTCGGCACGGCCCGGGTCGCGGTGGCCCGAGACCACGGCGAAGTCGGCGGCCAATCCGCGGTGGGTCACCGGTATGCCGGCCGCGGCCGGCGCGGCGATCGCCGAGGTGATGCCCGGCACGACCTGAACGGCGATCCCCGCGGCCACGCACGCCGCCACCTCCTCGCCGCCGCGCCCGAAGACGAACGGGTCCCCGCCCTTGAGCCGGACCACCCGCTTGCCCTGCCCGGCCCGGTCGACGATCACCGCGTTGATCTCGTCCTGGGTGAGGTTGTGCCGGTGCGCGGACTTGCCGCAGTCGATGATCTCGACCTCGGGGTCGAGGGTGTCCAGCAGCGACCGGGGCGCCAGCCGGTCGGTGACCACCACGTCGGCCTCCAGCAGCAGCCGCCGGCCGCGGACGGTGATCAGCTCGGGATCTCCTGGCCCGCCGCCGACCAGGGCGACGCTGCCGGCGCTGGCCGGGCGCACCGGGCGGCTGGCCAGCTCGCCGGTCTGCAGCGCCGCGGCGATCAGGTTGCGCAGCTCTGCCGCCCGGCGCGGGTCATCACCGGCGTTCACCGACACCGTCAGCTCACCGCTGCGCAGGATGGCCGGCACCCGGGCGCTGCCGGCTGCGGCGGTGTCGGCCCGGACGCAGAAGATCCGGCTGGCGGCGGCCTCCTCGGCGACCGCGGTGTTGATCGACGGGTCATCGGTGGCCGTCACCGCCAGCCAGGCCTGGGACAGGTCACCGGCCTGGTAGCGCCGGCGCAGCAGCCGGACTCCGGAAGCAGCCAGCTCGGGCGCCACCGTGGGGGCGATCACCAGCACCTCGGCGCCGGCCTCGGTGAAGGTCTTGGCCCGCCGGGCCGCCACCGTGCCGCCGCCGACGATCACCACCCGGCGTCCGAGCAGGTCCAGGAGAATTGGCAGGCCGGTCACCGGAGCAGTCTCCCCTGCCGGCCGACCCGGCGCGAAATCCGGTTAGGGCAGGAGGCGCTGCCGATCAGCGGACGTGCCGGCGGCGGCGACCCGGCCCCCACGAGCGCGCGACGCCGGGTCGACGGGCGTACCCCGGATCGACGGGCGTACCGCGCTTGGCTGCGATCTGGCCGCGCACAGGGCACTATCGCCGCATGCCCCACACGCCTCGGTATGCCCCGCAGCACCGCCCGCTGCCCCGTCTCGGCGCGATCGGCGCAGCGCTGGTGGCAGTCCTGCTGCTGTCGGGCTGCTTCGCCATCGGGGTCAAGGCTCGGGTCCACGCCGATGACACCGTCTCGGGCACCGCCCGGTTCGGAGTGAGCAAGAGCCTGGCCGCGCTGGCCGGCGGAACCTCGACGGGGCTGTTCGGCCGGGCCGGGGAGCCGTGCCGGTTCGGCAACCGCAGCTTCGCCTCCAAGCAATTCGACGACGGCACCCATACGGGCATCGAATGCAGCTTCGACCGGCTGAGCCTGGCGGACTTCAACGCCGGCATGCAGGGCCCGCGGTTGGAGCATGTCGGCGAGAGGTTCCGGCTGTCCGGCAACTTCGACCTGGCGGCGGCCTTGCGCCAGCAGGGCGGGCTGCCCTCCGGCTCGGCCAGCGGCACCGCGGCGCCACCCAGCGCGTTGCCGACCGACCTGGCCAGCCTGCTGCCGACCGACCTGGCCAGCCTGCTGCCCTCTGACCTGGCCAGCCTGCTGCCGACCGGGGTGCCGTCCGACCTGACCAGCCTGTTGCCGACGGGGGTGCCGTCCGACCTGGCCAGCCTGCTGCCGTCCGGATTGCCTCAGCTGGACCCGTCCGCGATCCTGAAGAGCTCCAAGGTCTCCTTCGAGTTCAGCTTTCCGGGCCGGATTCTCAGCAGCAAGGGACAGGTACGCGGCAATACCGTGACCTTCACCCCGGATGCCAGTGGCCGGATCGACTTCGAGACCGTCGCTGAAGCCGAGCGGGCTGAAGCAGACATCGGCCCGGCTGGCTGGGTCGGATTGACGGCGCTGCTGGCGGCGGTGGCGGTCCTGGCCGGCTGGCTGCTGTGGCGCCGCGGCCGTCCGGCTGAGGCCGCCGGCCACGCCGGGCCTGCCCAGTACGGGCAGCCCGCCCAGTACGGCCAGCCCGCTCAGTACGGCCAGCCCGCCGGCGACACGTCCGCCAGCAACCCGCTTCCCGGATTCGGCCCCTTCTACGGGCCCGACGCCGGCCAGCCGCAACCGGACGACCCACGCTGGGGATCTTCGAGCGACCCGCACCGCGGACCTCCGGACGGCCCGCGTTGGGGACCACCGGATCCGCCACGCTAGGACCTCCGGGCGGCTCGCGTGATCGAGTTCGCCCAGCGCGGCGCCCGCCATGATGCAGCGACGCGGCCGGTCCCGGGCGCCCGATCACTTCTGGCGGGCGTGATTTTTCGCAGCAGCGCCCCAAGTGTGAAACCATGTAGTCGTGCGCCCAGTTCTGCTCCTGCTGACCTCGCGCCGCCACATCGATTTGCTTCGGGTGGCCGGCGCGACCTGTTGAGCATCCCTTCTTCGGATTTTTCTCGCCCCACCGTGGGGTAATCATGAAGGGAAGCGGCCGCAATGGCAGCGGGAAAAGGGCAAGGTCAGTGGGCGCTGGGCTACCGCGAGCCACTGAACCCCAACGAGCGCAGTAAACGCGACAACGACGGTTTGCTCGTCAAGCAGCGGATCATCGACATCTACCAGCACACCGGGTTCGACGGCATCGATCCCGGAGATCTGCGAGGCCGGTTCCGCTGGTACGGCCTCTACACCCAGCGCGCCCAGGGAATCCCGGGCGGGCGGACGGCGATCCTGGAGCCCGAAGAGCTTGAGGACAAGTACTTCATGCTCCGGATCCGCATCGACGGCGGCCGGCTGAGTTCCGAGCAGTTGCGGGTGATCGGCGAGATCTCCACCCGCTACGGCCGTGACCTGGCCGACATCACCGACCGGCAGAACGTGCAACTGCACTGGATCCGGATCGAGGACGTGCCGGCGATCTGGGAGCAACTCGAAGCGGTCGGGCTCAACACCACCGAGGCCTGCGGTGACACCCCTCGGGTGATGCTGAGCTGCCCGCTGGAAGGCGTCGCCGCTGACGCCCTCGCCGATGCCTCAGCGGCACTGGCCGAAACGATCGAGCGGTACGTGGGCGATCCGGCGTTCTCCAACCTGCCGCGCAAGTTCAAGACCTCGATCTCGGGCTGCGCCCAGCACTGCGTCAACCACGAGATCAACGACGTCGCCTTCGTCGGCGTGCGGGACGCCGACGACGAGCCGGGCTTCGACCTGTGGGTCGGCGGCGGGTTGTCCACCAACCCGATGTTCGCCCAGCGGCTGGGCGTCTTCGTCCGGTCCGAGGAAGTGGCCGAGGTGTGGAGTGGCGTCTGTGGCATCTTCCGGGACTACGGCTACCGGCGCTCGCGCAACCACGCGCGGCTGAAGTTCCTGCTGGCCGACTGGGGTGTGGAGAAGTTTCGCCAGGTCCTACAAGACGAATACCTCGGCCGGAAGTTGCCCGACGGGCCGGCGCCGGACAGCTCGCCGGCGCACCGCGATCACATCGGCGTGATCGCCCAGCGGGACGGGGGCTTCGCCGTCGGGGCCACCACCGACTCCGGACGCACCAGCGGCACCGCGCTGACCAAGGTGGCGGCGCTGGCCGACTCGCTGGCCGGCGGGCGGATCCGCACCACCGCCCAGCAGGGTCTGGTGTTGCTGGACGTGCCAGCCGGGTCGACCGAGGCTGTGGTGCGGCACCTGCAGGAGCTGGGCCTGTCGGCTCGGCCCACGAAGTTCCACCGTGGCACCATCGCCTGCACCGGAATCGAGTTCTGCAAGCTGGCCCTGGTCGAGACCAAGGGCCGGGCCGAGACCATCCGGCACGAGCTCGAGCGTCGATTACCTGACTTCGACACGGCAATCACGATCAACGTCAACGGCTGTCCGAATTCCTGCGCGCGGTTCCAGGTCGCCGACATCGGGTTCAAGGGAATCGTGCAGAAGGTCAAGGCCGAGGACGGCTCGTTCGTCGACGCCGAGGCGTTCCAGGTCCATCTCGGTGGCCAGCTCGGCAGTGAAGCCGCGTTCGGCCGCAAGTTCCGAGGCTTGAAGGTGACCGCCGAGCAGGCCCCGGACTACGCCGAACGGATTCTGACCGGTTACCTCGACCGGCGGACGGCAGGCGAATCCTTTGCCGGCTATGTCAGCCGTGCCGAAGAGGACTGGTTGTTGTGAGCCGGCAGGCGCCGTCGGCGGTGACGCGATGACCGAGCGCGCCGCGCCGTTCTACTGTCCTTACTGCGCCGATGAGGACCTCAGACCATTCGGTGAGACGCATGGCCAGTGGCGCTGCGGTGCCTGCCAGCGGGTCTTTTCCCTTAATTACCTCGGCATCGCTGCTGACTGGACGACGCAGCCTAGCTGAGCGCAGCACGTGCAAGGAGAAATTGAATATGAACGGATCCTTTATTCCGTCAGCGCAATCGCCGCTACGACGGAACGCCCGCGAATTTCGCGAAGAGCCAGCCATGAACGTTGAGGTGGACCTGACCAGCCTGCGGTTGCTGGTCGAGCGCGCCGGTGACCAGCTCGACTCGGCCCCCGCCACCGACATCCTGGGTTGGGCGGTCGAGCACTTCGGCGCCGCCTGGTGCGTCGCGTCCTCGATGGCCGACTCCGTGCTCATCCATCTGGCATCCCGGGTGCTGCCCGGGGTCGACGTGGTCTTTCTCGACACCGGATACCACTTCACCGAGACCATCGGCATGCGCGACGCCATTCCCGCCGTCCTGCCGGTCTCGGTGCGCACGGTCCTGCCGCTGCGCAGTGTCAGCGAGCAGGACGCCGAGTTCGGCCCCCGGCTGCACGAGCGCGATCCCGGCGCCTGCTGCGCGATGCGCAAGGTCGAGCCGCTGAACCGGGCGCTGGCCCCGTACCGGGCCTGGGCGTCCGGGCTGCGCCGAGCCGATTCGGCCGGCCGCGCCGGAACCCGGGTCATCGAATGGGACACCAAGCACGACATGGTGAAACTGAACCCGATCGCGGCCTGGTCGGATGAGGACGTCCACTCCTACATCACCGAGCACGGCCTGCTGGTCAACCCGCTGCTGAGCGACGGCTACGGCTCGATCGGCTGCGCGCCGTGCACCCGCAGGCTGCTGCCCGGCGAGGACTCCCGGGCCGGTCGCTGGGCCGGCACCGCCAAGACCGAGTGCGGCCTGCACAGCTAGCGAGCCGCGACGCGCCTGAGCCCCATCTCTGGGGTCGCGACAACTGGGGCTGAAGGCCCGCTCGCGCCCACCGCACGCCTCACCCACCCCGCGCCCCGTCCACGTAGTGTCGGGCAGCGTGGCCGACCTGCACCCCAACTGCGTCCTGATCAACTCGATCCTGCGGGACGCCGGCCTGCCGGGCCGGGTGCGGATCCTGGGCGAGGCGGCCCCGACGGCGGTCGCCGCCGCCGATCAGCTCGGCGTCGAGGTGGCGGCCATCGTGAACTCGTTGATCTTCACGACCGCCGAGCACGCCCCGCTGCTGGTGCTGACCAGTGGCGCGCACCGGGTCGACACCGCCAAGGTCGCAGCGCTGGTGGGCACCGCCAAGCTGGTGCGGGCCACCGCCGAGTTCGTCCGCGACGCCACCGGCCAGCGCATCGGAGGCGTCGCGCCGATCGGCCATCCGCGGCCGATCCGGACCCTGCTGGACACCGCGTTGGCTGACTTCCCCGAGATCTGGGCGGCGGGCGGCATCCCGCACGCCGTCTTTCCGATCAGCTATCCCGACCTGCTGGCCCTGACGTCGGCCCAGCCGGTCGCAGTCGCCTAATGTGCTGACCATGGCACAGCCAACCGGAGCCGGCGCCGCGTCGACGATCGCCGTCGTCGACGTGCCCCGGTCGGACCTGTCGCTCCGGGTGGACGAGGCGATGGCGATCTACGTCGCCGCGATGGGCTACCCCGCCGCCAGCGGATCGCAGCGCGGCGCCCACATGCGCAGGCACGCCGGCTTCGACTCATTCCGGTGCCGGGCTGCGCTGAACCCCGAGGGAAAGATGCTCGGCTTCGCCTACGGCTACACCAGCCTGCCGGGCCAGTGGTGGCACGACCTGGTGCTGCGCGCCATCGCCGGCGACCCCGACCACTGGCTGGGCAACGCCTTCGAGCTCTCCGAGCTGCACGTCACCCCGCCCGCGCAGGGAACCGGCCTCGGCGAGCGGCTGCTGCGATCGCTGGCCGACGGCTTGCCGCACCGGACGATGGTGCTGTCCACGCCCGAGGGCGAGAACCGGGCCTGGCGGCTGTACCGCAGGCTGGGCTTCCACGACCTGGCTCGCAACCACCTGTTCCCCGGCGACCACCGGCCGTTCGGGGTGCTCGGGGCCCGGCTGCCGTTTCCGCCGCCGGCCGGCTCCCGGGCCGGTGAGCAGGCGGCGCTCAGTCGCTGACCATGGCCGGCATCAGGTTGGCCCACACCTCGCGGGTCGCCCGGGACCGGTTCAACGTGTAGAAGTGAATTCCCGGAACGCCCTCGGAGATCATCCGGTGAGCCAGCTTCGAGGCTTCCTCGATGCCCAGCTCGCGCACCGCCTTGGGGTCCTCGGCGATCTTGGCGAACCTGGCGCCCAGCTCGGCGGGGAACGGCGCGCCGCTGAACTGCTCCGAGCGGTTGATGATGCCCATGTTGGTGACCGGCATCAGCCCGGCGATGATCGGCACGTCACAGCCGGCGGCCGCCACCCGATCACGTAGCCGCAGGTAGGGCTCGGGCTCGAAGAACATCTGGGTGATCGCGTAATCGGCTCCGCGACGGCACTTCTCGACGAAGCGCAGAGTGTCCTGCTCGATCGACTCCGACCTCGGGTGCTTGTACGGAAAGGCCGCCACCCCGACGGTGAAGTCGCCGTGCGCGCGTAGCAGGCTCACCAGGTCACCGGCGTAGCTGAGGCCCTCCGGATGTGGGACCCACTCGCCCAGCGGGTCACCCGGCGGATCGCCGCGCAGCGCCAGGACGTTGGAGATGCCGGCGTCGGCCAGCCGGCCGACGATGGCCCTGATCTCGGCGATGGAGTGCCCGACCGCGGTCAGGTGCGCCACCGGGAGCAGGGTGGTGTCGGTGGCGATCCGCTCGGTGATCTCGATGGTGCGGTCCCGGGTGGCCCCGCCGGCCCCGTAGGTGACCGAGACGAAGTCCGGACGCAGCGACTCCAGTTCGCGAATCGTCGTCCAGAGCAGCCGATAATCCTCCGGGGTCTTCGGTGGGAAGAATTCGAAGGAGAAAGTCGGCTTGCCGGCCTTGAAGCTGTCCCTCACCGTGCGCGCCATGCCATGAGGGTAGTGTCCGCTGCTGTGGCTGAGCGTCCTGACCCGAGCCCTGCCACCCTGACCGATCGGATCGCCGCCGAGCTGTCGGCCTTTCTCACCGATCGGGCTGGCCTGCTGACCGAGGTCTCGGCCGACCTGAGCGTGCTGGCCGAGGCGGCCCGCGCCGCGGTGCTGACCGGCGGCAAGCGGTTGCGCCCGACCTTCGCCTACTGGGGATGGCGCTGCGTCCAACCGGCCGGGGCCGCCGGTGAGGCCGAGCTGGTCCGGGCCGCTGCCGGCCTGGAACTGCTGCACGCCTGCGCGCTGGTGCACGACGACGTGATGGACAGCTCCGACACCCGTCGCGGCCAGCCGGCAGCCCACGTCCGCTTCGGTGAGTTCCATCACGAGCGGGGCTGGCCCGGCTCGGGGCGGTCCTTCGGCGCGGCCGGCGCGATCCTGCTGGGAGACCTGCTGCTGTCCTGGTCGGAGGAGCTGTTCACCGCGGCCATCGGCTGCCTGCCCCGTGACCGGGCCCGGGCCGCGACGGCCGAGTTCGATCTGATGCGCACCGAGGTCGTCGCCGGACAGTTCCTGGACATGCTGGCCCAGGCCCGGGGCGCTTTCGACCCGGACGAGGCGTTGCGGGTGGTCGAGTACAAGACCAGCAAGTACACCGTGCAGCGGCCCTTGCTGCTCGGCGCCGGCGCGGCCGGCGGGTCGGCCGAGCTGGTGGAGGTGCTGTCGGCCTACGGTCTGCTGATCGGTGAGGCCTTCCAGCTGCGCGATGACCTGCTCGGGGTGTTCGGCGACCCGTCCCAGACCGGCAAGCCCGCCGGCGATGACCTGCGGGAGGGCAAGCGCACCCTGCTGGTGGCGCTGGCCCACCAGGCGGCGGACCCGTCCCAGCGGGCGCTGCTGCAGGACGGAATCGGCGATCCGGCGCTCACCGCCGACGGTGTGGCGCGGTTGCGCGAGGTGCTGCGCCAGACCGGCGCGCCGGAGCGGGTGGAGCAGCGGATCAGCGAACGGGCCGCCGCGGCGGCCCGCTGCCTGGCCGGCGGATCCCTGCAGCCGGCCGCCGCCCAGGCGCTGCTGCAACTCGCCCAGGCCGCCGCGCACCGCACGTCGTAGAACCCCCGCCCGGATCTGCCACGATGAGGGAATGACTGCCAGCGCCCAGCGGGAGGCACCAGCGTCGTCGCCGGCGCCGGTGCCGGTCAGCCTGCGCTGGTTCGCCCGGGCGATCGACGGCTGGGGCCTGCGCCAGATCGGCCGGGCCGGCCTGCTCGGCACCGTGATGATCGCGCTGGGCAGTTTCGGCGCCGGCGCGTTGCCCGCCAACGACCCGACCCGGTTGATACCGGTGCTGGGCCTGCTGCGACACGGCCAGCCAGGCCTGCACGCCGCCCTGGCACTGCACTACCTGGGCCTGGTCCTGGTGGTGATCGCCTGGTTGCTGCTGGGCAGGCTGCTGCTGACCGGCTCGACCCGCGGTGAGCGCGCCAGCATCGCTCAACTGGTTCCGACGTCGGCGCTGCGCCGGATGCTGGTCGGCTGGAGCGTCCCGCTGGTGTGCGGGATGCCGCTGGCCAGTTCGGACCTCTACAGTTACGCCGCCCAGGCTCAGCTGGCCCGGCACGGGCTGGACCCGTACACCACCACCCCGGCCGACCTGCCCCTGGTGGATCTGGGCAAGTTCCTCGACAACGTCGCCTGGAAGTGGGTCGACACCCCGTCCCCGTACGGCCCGCTGTGGGTGGCGGTGTCCAAGTGGGTGGCCGCGCTGACCGGTGATCACGCGATGATCAGCGTGCTGCTGCTGCGGTTGCTGCCGTTCGCCGCGATCGCGCTGACCGCCTGGTTGCTGCCGGTGCTGGCCGGCCGGTACGGCAAGCGCGCCGACCTGGCGCTCTGGCTGGCGATCGGCAACCCGCTGATCCTGGTGCACGCGGTCGGCGGCGGTCACAACGACGCCGTGATGGTGGCGCTGATCGTGGCCGGGCTGGTGCTGGTGACCCGGCCGACGGCCGGCCTGCGCGACCTGGTCGCCGGGGTGGCGCTGATGACGCTGGCGGCGGCGGTGAAGTCACCGGGACTGGTGGCGGTGGCCTTCGCGGTGCCGATCTACCTGGCCGGCCGAGCGGGTGCGGGTGAGCTGGGCCCCGGCCGGTCCGGGCTGCGCCGCCGGGACTGGGTCAGGCACTGCGCGATCGCCGCGGCGGTCGCGCTGCCGGTGTTCGCGGTGGTGTCGCTGGTCGCCGGGGTCGGCCTGGGCTGGGCGCGGCAGGTCAGCTCCGGGGTGCCGGTGATCAACTTCATGTCGATCCCGACCATGCTGGCCGTCGGCTACCGGGCCGCGATCGGCGCCGAGCACGCCGGCACGCTGGTGGACGCGACGGTGCGCGACTTCCGCAACGTCGGCCTGATCGTCAGCGGGGTGCTGCTGGTGGTGCTCTGGTTCCGGGCGACGCGCGGTTCGGCGCTGAAGCTGCTGGCGCTGGCCCTGGCCGCCGTGGTGGTGCTGGGGCCGGCCGTTCAGCCCTGGTACTTCAGCTGGTCGTTGACCATCGCGGCGGTGTTCCTGCTCGCCCCCCGGCAGCTGGGCTGGATCGCCGCCGCCTCGATCGCGCTGACGCTGCTCACCCGTCCGATGGGCTCGAGCCTGGAGATGGCGGTCTACGTTCCGGCGGTGCTGGTCGCGGTGCTGGCGACCCGGGCGCTGCTCGGCCCGGTCGCGCAGCGCTCCCCCGAACCGGAGATCCATGACGAAGTGGAGATCCTTGATCCGGCGACGGCAGGCGTCGCGCGCCCGAACGATCCTAGGTCGCGCTCCGGCGTGTCCCAGATCCGTTGGGTCCATCGAGCCAGGCGATAGGTCACGTCATTGCCGATACCGGGGTTTCTGCTGTCAAGGCCGCGTAGTCCCGGCCCCAGGCGGCGGGTGGTTCGGGAAGATCAGGTGGCGGAACCATGCCATCCCGGGATTGGAAGACCGCCCGTATCCGGCTTCCAGCCGTGGATCTGGAAGCAAGCCGGCATCATGAAGCAGCAGCACGTCCACCAGGTCCTTGACACGAGTGCTCGGTCGCTCACCTGAATAGGTCCGGCTCAAAGCATGAAATTTCTCAGCAGCGTGCTGTGCACATCGACAGTGAGCACGCGGGCCGGCGCGAAGTGCACGCCGGTGATCGGCGAGGGCAGTTCGATGAACTCGGTACCGCCTACTGTCTCGGTGACTCGTTCGACGATGTCGATCCGCACCTGGTCGAATACCCGGCCGGCCAACATCGCCGCCACGCTGAAACGCCAACCGCCCTGGCCAGCTTGGTTCGCGCCAAGCCGCACGGTATGAGTCACCTTGAATCGAAAGAAGTCGTCATCGGGATCGCGGTCCAGCGCCGACTCCAGCGCCTCTCGCAACACTCCCAGGTCACCGGCCTCCTTACTTGCCAAGTCGAGGTCACGGGTCGTCCGAGCGCCCGCGGCGAGGCGGGTTTCCAACAGGTAGCCACCCTTGAGGACCCAATGGGAGTCTCCTGCGAGCCGGCGAATCACTCGCTGAAAGACCAATCGCCTACGAAGGCGTCCGGCAGCCATGCCGCCTTCACCGGCCTGGCTGATAATCCGCGCGTCGAGGGCCGCGCGCATCGCGCTGGCAGTGGACGGGCTCATGTCGTCGCCGGCTCGGTGGCTAGGGCCCGTTCTAGCCGGAGCGCGGCCACGGGACCGAAGTCGTCCATGCGCCGGCGCAACGTAGTGGCAGTGACTAGCCCGGCGCTCAGGGCGTCCTGGACGGCCGTAGTCAATTGCTCCTGACTCGTGTGGGTCGACGCCAGGTCCAGCAGCGTTCGGGCCGGGGTGGTCACCCGGAAGGAGGCGCGGTCCTCGATATCCGAACGCTCCAGCCGATCTGGATGCAGGACTACCCCGGTGTGTGAAGTGCGTGAGCCCGGCAGGCAGAGGTGGACGAGGTTCGGGTCCAGGTCGCCCAGTTCGTGTACAGCGGCGGCGGATTCGTGTGAGATCACTCCCCGGCCTTCGCTCCATACGCACCAACGGGCGTAGACGTCATCGGCCGAGGACGGCCATTCAGCGAGCCGGAATATCCGACGGTCGATCCGAACCCAGTTACCCCGACTCACGTGGTAGTTCTGCGCCTGATAGCTGTACCCAGCCGTCTTTGCCTGGGCCGCGGTGAAGTAACCAGCTTGCTGGAAGGCGATTTCATTGAGCCTTCGACGAAGGCTTACCCGGTCCGACACATCTCAAGCTTACAGCAACTCAATATCGACTTTAGTTAGCTACACCAGGCTTACCAAGAACTAAATATTTACTGTAATTTCTGTCCTCGGTTGCCTCGCCGTCCCAGCGCCACCCAGCACGACAGGGTGAGCAGGATCAGCGCGAAGCCGAATCCCAGGTCCTCCACCGGGGCGTAGGCAAGCCGCAGGCCGAGGATGGTGTCCGGGTCGTACTGGACGATGCGCAGGCCGGTCAGCAACCCGTTCACCAGCAACTGGAAGCTGACCATGATGGCGTAGGCGACCCAGAACGCCTTGCGGCGCAGCAGCCGCGTCCTCAGCACCAGCAGGTCCCAGGCGGCGGTGCCGAGCAGCGCCAGGACCACCAGCCAGGTGTAGCTCACCGCGCCGAACCGTCGGAGTAGTCCGAGCTGTTCGAGCTGTTCGAGCTGTTCGAGCCTTCCGCGGGAACCCGCTCAGCCGGCTCGTCGCCGATCAGCCAGCCCGGCCGGCGGCGCGCGACCGCCTCCAGGGTCAGGATCGCGCAGATCGGGATCACCACGAAGAACAGCACCTCTTCCACCGGCAACCCGAACAGCTCGAGGCCGATCACCGAACGCGGGTCGAAGTACCAGTGCCCGCTGCGGACCGCGTACTGGTCCCAGGCCACCCCCAGCACCAGGCCGGGGACGAGCGCGGCCAGCAGCCGGCGCCACCGGGCGTACACCCTGACCCGCAGCACCAGCTCCAACGGCAGGGTGCCGAGCAGGCAGGCCGCGAGCACCGCCAGATAGCTCAGCTGGCGCACGAGGCCGCCAGCGAAGTCAGCCGGCGCATGAGGCCGGCATCAGAACGCGGCCGCCTGGGCTCGCCGCTTGATCTCGGTGCCCCGGTTCTCGGCCAGCGCCCGCGCCGGGGTGCCCGGCAACGAGTCGTCAGGGCGCAGCATCCAGTCGATGATCTCGGCATCGGAGTAACCGCCGTCGCGCAGCAGGGTGATCACCGACGGCAACGCCTTGAGAACCGTCCCACCGGCCACGAACACCCGGGGCAGCACCCGGCGCCCCTGGTCGTCGGTGGTCACCACCAACTGGCCGTCCTTGAGCAACTGGTGCACCTTGATGATCGAGATCCCGAGCAGCTCGGCGACGTCGGGCAGCGGTATCAGCTCGTGGTCCTCAGGCATGTGACCAGCCTGCCATGCGGGGTTCAGCGGATCCGCCAGCCGTCCCGGGTCGGCTCCGGCGACACCGAGGAGTCCGCGTCGGTCCAGGGCCGGGCGGTGCCGTAGCGGGCGGCCAACTGCGCGTCGTCGCGGACGCCGGCCGGAAACGGCTGCCGGGCGATCTGGCGGCGCAGCTCGGCCACGTCCAGCGGCCCGGACGAGGCGGCCAGCACCACGTTGCCGAACCGGCGGCCCTTCAGGACGTCGTTGGAGCTGATCAGGGCCAGCTCGCCGAACACCTCGCGCAGGCCGGCCAGCACCCGCCCGAGGTAGCGCAGGCCCGGTTCGTCGACCAGGTTGGCCAGGAACAGCCCGTCGGCCCTGAGCACCCGGGAGACGTCGGTGAAGAACTCCAGCGTGGTCAGGGCGGCCGGCACCCGGCCGTCGGCGTAGGCATCGAGCACCACCACGTCGGCGCTGGCCTCGGCCAGCGCGTTGAGCCCGGCGCGGCCGTCCTGCGGCCGGATCCGGATCCGGTGCTCGCGCGGCAACGGCAGCCTGCTGCGGACCAGCTCGGTCAACTCGGCGTCGGGCTCCAGCACGATCTGCGGCGAGCCGGGCCGGCAGGCCTGCAGGTAGCGCGGCATGGTCAGGGCGCCGCCGCCGATGTGGGTGACCGCCAGCGGACCGGCCGGCAGCGTCGCGAACACGCTGGCGAAGTACTGGACGTACTCGAAGTCGAGGTAGGTCGGGTCGTCGAGGTCGACGTAGGACTGCCGGACGTCGTCCATCACCAGCATGGTGCCGCCGGGATGCTCGTCATCGGCGATCAGCTCGATCCGCGGCCGGGGCGGCCTCGTGGCAGGCGCCGGATCGCCGGCGCTCGCGCCGGCCCGCCGCCGCGATCGCCCCTGAGCTGGCATGGCACCAACCCTACTGTCGCCATCGCGGCCCGGGCCCGCCGCGCGGCGATGCCCGACCGTTATTGGTCGCCACCTAGAATTGCGGCGTGCAGACGGCTCCTGATCGGATCGTCGGCCGTGTGCTGGAAGGTCGTTACCGGATTCTCCACCAGCTCGCCCGGGGTGGCATGTCGACCGTGTACAGCGCATTGGACGAGCGCCTTGACCGCCCGGTTGCGGTCAAGGTGATGTCGGCTGCCCTGTCGACGGACCCGGCGTTCGCGGATCGGTTCGCTCGCGAGGCGCGGGTGGCGGCCAGGCTGTCGCACCTGAACGCCGTCGCCGTCTATGACCAGGGCACCGACGAGGGCCATGTCTTCCTGGTGATGGAGCTGGTGCGGGGCCGGACCCTGCGCGACCTGCTGCGCGAACGCGGCGCGCTGTCGCCGGCGCTGGCGGTCTCGATCATGGAGCCGGTGCTGGGCGCGCTGGCCGCGGCGCACCGGGCCGGCCTGGTGCACCGCGACGTCAAGCCCGAGAACATCCTGCTGTCTGACGACGGCGCGGTGAAGGTCGCCGACTTCGGCCTGGCCCGGGCGATCGAGTCGGACCAGAGCAGCACCCGCACCGGGCTGATGATGGGCACCGTCGCCTACTGCCCGCCGGAGCAGATCTCGCGCGGGTCGGCCGACGCCCGCTCCGACGTCTACTCGGCCGGGGTGGTGCTGTTCGAGTTGCTGACCGGCGCGGCGCCCTACGTCGGTGACAGCGCGATAGCGGTGGCCTACCAGCACGTGAACTCCGACGTGCCGCTGCCGTCCACCCGCCGGCAGGGCATCCCCCCTCAGCTGGACGAGATCGTGCTGCGGGCCACCAACCGCGAACCGGCCAGCCGGCCGCTGGACGCCGGCGCCCTGCTGGCCGAACTGCACGACGCCCGGATCGACCTGGGTCTGCCCGTCCTGGGCGTGCCGCCCCGGCCGGACGTCGGGGGTGCGGCGGCTGTCAGCACCGACACCCAGCGGATCCGGATGCCCGAGAGCGCCACCGCGACCACCGCCCCGACCCCGGCCCGGCCGCCCGCCTCCGACCTGCACCACACCACCGTGCACCAGCAGGACCGATCCTCCTACGCCGGCGGTCAGCCGGACGGCGCGGACGGCGCGGACCGGCCAGACCGGCGGGATCGGCCGCCTGGAGCCGGTCCCGCGTACAACCGGCGACGCCGGTCCCGGCGGCGGACCGCCCTGGTGGTCACCATCGTGCTGCTGCTGGGCCTGCTCACCGGTTACGGAGCCTGGTACCTGGCGGTCGGTCGTTACCACCAGGTTCCCGACGTGGCCGGTGACAGCCGCGCCACGGCGGTGCAGCAGTTGCGCGGCGCCGGGTTCACCGTCGATTCGGCCGTCGACCAGGCGTACTCCGAGACCGTCGCCGCCGGCACCGTGCTGGGCAGCGAGCCCGACGCCGGCAGCAACGTGCTGAGCGGGCGCAGCGTGCGGCTGGTGATCTCCCAGGGACCGGAGCGGTTCGTCGTCCCGCAGGTGGCCGGGCGGGACTACGGCGAGGCCCAGCAGGCCCTGGCCGGCATACCGGTGCGGCTGGTGCGCCGCGACGCCGCCGACGAGACCGGCAAGATCGCCCCCGGCCGGGTGATCCGGACCGAGCCCCGGCCCACCAGCAAGGTCAAGCGGGATTCGGTGGTGACCGTCTTCGTCTCGACCGGCCCGCCGATCGTCCGGGTCCCCGACGTCCTCGACAAGACCCAGGACGAGGCCAGCGCCGCCCTGACCAAGGCCGGCTTCAAGCTCGACGTCCAGCAGGACTACTCCGACACGGTGCCGGCCGGCTCGGTGATCCGCCAGGACCCGTCGGCCAAGTCCTCGGTGGCGAAGTTCAGCACCGTCAACCTGGTCATCTCCCAGGGTCCGAGGCTGGTCACCCTTCCCCAGATCCGCAACGGCACGCCGGTCGGCGAAGCCCGGGCCAGGCTGGAGGCGCTGGACCTCAAGGTCCGGATCAAGCGGGCCTTCGGCGGCTTCCTCGGCACCGTGGTGGGCATGGACCCCGGCGCCGGAACCCAGGTGCGACCGGGCTCCGAAGTGCTGCTGACGGTGGTCTGAGGCGGTAGCTCGCAATCGTGACGGCGGGGTCACCGGACTAATCTAGGCGGCATGGTGATCGTGATGGGCCCGGCCGCGACAGAGTCCGACCTTGAGGCCGTGGTTCGCAACATCGAGTTCCACGGCGGCCAGGCCTTCGTCAGCCGGGGCGTCACCCGGACGATCATCGGCGTGGTCGGCACCGAGGCGGTTCTGGAGACCATCGACGTCCTGGGCCTGCCCGGGGTCGTCGACACCAAGCGGATCACCGCGCCCTACAAGCTGGTGGCAGCCGAGAACCACACCCAACGCAGCACCGTCCGGGTCGGCGGGGTGCCGATCGGGCCGGACACCTTCACCCTGATCGCCGGGCCGTGCGCGGTGGAGTCGGCCCAGCAGGCGGTGGAAGCGGCTCAGCAGGCCAAGCGCGCCGGAGCGAGCCTGCTGCGCGGCGGCGCCTACAAGCCGCGCAGCTCGCCCTACGCCTTCCAGGGCCTGGCCGGCGCGGGGCTGAAGATCCTCGCCGAGGTCCGGCAGGAGACCGGCCTGCCGTTCGTGACCGAGGTGCTGGACGTCAAGGACGTCGACCTCGTCGCCGAGTACGCCGACATGCTGCAGATCGGCACCCGCAACATGCAGAACTTCGGCCTGCTGCAGGCGGTGGGCAGCGTCGGCAAGCCGATCATGCTCAAGCGCGGGCTGTCGGCCACCTACGAGGAGTGGCTGATGGCCGCCGAGTACATCGCCCAGCGCGGCAACCTCGACATCGTGCTCTGCGAGCGGGGCATCCGCTCCTTCGAGCCGACCATCCGCAACCTGCTCGACGTCTCGGCGGTGCCGATGATGCAGCTGTTGTCCCACCTGCCGATCATCGTCGACCCGTCGCACTCGGCCGGCCGGCGGGACCTGGTAGTGCCGCTGGCCCGGGCCGGCATCGCGGCCGGCGCCGACGGCGTGATGGTCGACGTCCACCCGCATCCCGAGGTCGCGCTGGTCGACGGGGCCCAGGCGCTGTACGGCGCGTCGCTGGACGAGCTGGCCGAGGTGGTTCTGACCCTGCCCCCGCTGCTCGGCCGGACCTCGGCGGCCTCCCACGCGGGCTAGCGATACCAGCCGGGCCGGCCGCGGTCCCAGCCGCGTCCCCAACCGATACCAGCCGCGCTAGAGTCGGACGCGGCCCGAGCCAGCGGCCAGCCGCCGGTCACCCCGACCGGCCCGGCGCCGGGAGGCAGCATGACCAACCCGCTTGACGACCACGTGTACGGCGACCCGCGCGTCGACGACGAGAACGCCGCGCTGAACGGCAACCCCGGCAAGCCGCAGTCCGATTACCAGTTCGACGACGCCGATCCCGAGCTCGACCCGAGTGACTTCGAGGGGACCAACGCGACCGGGACGGTGGTGCCGGGCACCGTCGTCCCGATGGACCGCGAGGACGAGCCCAGCTGACGGCTCGTTCTGTCACCAGCGCGAGCCGGTTGATCAGCTGCGCCGGACCGGGCTCAACTGCTCGGGGTCGGGTTGCGCCGGGTCGAGCCGGACGCCGGCCGGCTGCCAGCCGGGCGGGCCGAAGACGTGACCCAGCTTGGCCCGCAGGCCGGGTGAGCGGCGCACGTCCCGGCCCATGTTCACGAACTCGCCGAACGCCACCCTGAACGGGTTGTAGGTCTCGATGTTCTTGGTCAGGCCGTAGGTCGGGCGGTGCGTCTCGGGCACGAAGCTGCCGAACATCCGATCCCAGATGATCAGGATGCCTGCGTAGTTGACGTCGAGGTAGTCGGCGTCGCTGCCGTGGTGCACCCGGTGGTGGGACGGGGTGTTGAACACCGCCTCGAACCAGGCCGGCATCTTCGCGATCTTCTCGGTGTGCAGGAAGAACTGGTAGATCAGGCTCCAGGCCAGCGCGAGAAAGATCATCCACGGCGGGATGCCGATGAGCGCCAGCGGCATCCAGAACGGCATCGTGAGCATCGGCGTCCACTTCTGCCGCAGCGCGGTCGAGAAGTTGTAGTGCGTCGAGGAGTGATGCACGATGTGGCCGGCCCAGAAGAACCGGATCCGGTGCGAGGCCCGGTGGAAGCCGTAGTAGGCCAGGTCGTCGGCGAAGAACAGCAGCACCCAGGTCCACCAGTCGTACGGGCTCAACCGCAGCGGGGTCAACTCGTAGAGGCCGGCGTAGACCACCAGCACCACCAGCCGCCAGAACAGGTTGACCACCGCGTAGCCGACGCCCATCGTCAGGCTGGTGCGGGTGTCGGCGAAGTCGTAGCCGCGCACCGCCTGGGCGCCGCCCCCGCCGACGTCGAACTGGTCGTGGTGCAGCACGTGGATGGCGATGATCTCCAGGGCCAGGAACACGATGAACACCGGGATCGCGAACATCACCGGGTCGTGAATCTCACCTAACACCGCGCCACCCCCTCACCATCGCTCGCCGCGGAGTCCAGCCGACCGTAGCTGAACACTGCTCAAAGTAACGCAGAACGGCGGCTCACGTCCTGCCCAGCGCCTGCTTCAACCTGGCCAGCCCGGCCTCGGTCACCGCCTCGTCGTAGATGCTGAGTGCCCAGTCCCAGCCGTCGGAGGACCACCGGTGCTGCACCTCGGACCAGCCGAGCTGCCAGTCCTGCCCCGAACTGGGCCGGCGGGCCAACATCCCGAGGTGGCTCTCGCCGATGCTGGCCTCGAATGAGCCGTCCGGCTCGTACACGTGGACGTGCACGCTCAGGTCCAGCTCCAGCCGCAGCGGCAACGGCGTGACGTTGGCGCGGAACCAGTCGGTCCGCTGCGCCAGGTCGGCCTGCCACTCCCGCTCGTGCTCGGCGCGCTCGTCCGCCTCGGATCTGGACGGGCCCTGCCAGCGGAACAGCCCGTCGTCCAGCTGCTCGCCGACGACGATCTCGGCCCACTCGTCGACCGAGCCGTAGCCGTCGTTTCGCTCCTGCAGCACTAGGCCGGTTTCGCCGTCCACGACGAGCTGGATGGGAAACGGCTTGTGCGCCGGCGGCGCCAGCTCGACGGTGTAGGCGTCGCGGCCCAGGAAGGTGGTCTGACCCACCGGCCCGGTCGGGCGGGTGAAGTCGTCGCCGGTGAACTCGCCTGCCTTGCGGCGGCGCAGCAGCTGGGTGCCGTTGCCCTGGTAGGCCACCGCGCTGCTGGGCGACTCCACCGGCACCGGGTCATCGCCGCGGAACTGCCAGCAACTGCGCTCGCCGACGATCAGTGACGGCCGCCCGTCCGGTCGTTCCAGCCGCACCCGCCGCCCCGAACGCCAGGCCCGGGTCAGGACCGGCTCGGCATCGGCGTCGACCGACTCCGGCACGGTCGAGCCGCCGGCGTTCTCAGAGCCCCCGGGCTCGGCGCCCTCAGACCCCGGGCCGTCCGGTTCCCCAGCCTCCGGTTCCTCCGGCTCGCCGGCGCCGCTGAAGCCGGCGAAGACCGGTACCGGCTGGCCGGCGAACGCCGCCCACCCGAAATAGCCGTAGGACGGGTCGGCGCCCTCGCGGCTGCTGATCACCCCTCGCACCGGCAGGTCGGGACCGTCGACCATCAGCGTCAGCAGGCCGATCCAGGAAATCGCACCGGGCGTCGTCATGCCGGTGACCCTAATCGCTGGCCTGGAACTCCGGCTCGCCCAGCCTGGACAGGTAGCGGGCCGGCACCTGTCTGGTCAGCCAGACGCCGTTGTCCGAGACGCTGAACCGGTGGCCGTCGGAGTGCATGGCCCCGGCCCGGACGACCAGCACGGCGCACCGGCCACGGCGGGCGCCCACCCGGCGGGCGGTCTCGACGTCCGGCGACAGGTGCACGTCGTGCCTGGAGCCCCGGTTGAGCCCCCCGGTCAGGATCGAGGAGAGGTTGCGAACAGGCGTGCCGTGATAGAGCAGTGCCGGCGGTGTCGCGGGCGGCAGCCCGAGATCGACCTCGACGGAGTGCCCCTGGTTGGCCCGGATCCGGTTGGTGAGCGGATCGAGGGCGAAGCGCTGCTTGTCGCTGGCCGACACCAGCTGCTGCAACTCGGTCGCCGAAAGCCGGTAGCCGTGTGCGCGCAAAGCCGACAGCAGGATGTCGACCTCGACCCAGCCGGCGGGGTCCAGGGTGATCCCGATCGCCGCGGGATCGTGCCGAAGGACGCGTGCGAGCAGCTTCGAGGTCCGGACCGGATCCACCCTTACCAGTGTGCCCCGACCGGGCTCAGGACGCGCGGGTCCACGTCGCGGGCAGGTGCAACTCCGGGAACACTGCCGGTCCGAAGGTGGTGATCTCAGCGATGACGCCGGCCTCGATCCGCAGCACATCCAGCTTGAACGGCCGGAACTTGCTGTCGCCAGGGCGCTTGAGGTAGCTGCCGGCAGCCGGCAGCCGGTTGACCGCCGTCGGCAGCAGCCGCCAGTCGCCCTCGCGGTCGGGACCGAAAGCGCGCTGCAGCAGGACGGCCAGCATGTCCAGCCCGTCGAAACACCAGGGATAGGGCGGCATCGTGACCCGGATGTCGGCTGCGGCGATCGCGGCGACGGCCTTGGCGTCACAGCGCTCGTGGGCGTCGATGAACCGCGCCAGCAGTTCCCGCTCCTCGGAGCTGGGCTGTCGCGCCGACCAGTCCACGCGATGCGAGGGCAGGTGCCGCGCCATCGTCACCCGGGCCCGCTGCAGCGCGCTGTTGACCGCCGCGACGGTGGTGTCGAGCAGCTCGGCCAGTTCGGCGGCCGGCAGTCCCAGCACGTCGCGCAGCACCAGCGCGGCCCGCTGCCTGGCCGGCAGCACCTGCAGGGCAGCCAGGAACGCCAGCTCGATCGTCTCGCGGTTCACCGCCACCGCATCGGGCTGGTCCTCGGCGGCCGCCGCCTCGTCCAGCAGCCGGTCGGGGTAGGGCTGCAGCCAGCTGACCTCAGCCAGCGACCGCAGCCTCGGCGCCTGCCGGGCACGCGCCCGGATCAGGTCGAGGCAGACGTTGGTGGCGATCCGGTACAGCCAGGCCCTGGCCAGCGCATCGCCCTCGAAGCTGTCCCGGGCCCGCCAGGCCCGCAGGTAGGTCTCCTGGACGGCGTCCTCGGCCTCGTCGTAGGAGGCCAGCAGCCGGTAGCAGTGCACGTGCAGTTCCCGCCGGTGCCGCTGCGCCAACCGCTCGAACCCGGCCTCCTGACCTATCGAAGCCGCCTGACCTGTCGAAGCCGCCTGACCTGTCGCACCCATCGAAGCTGTCATGACGGCGGGGTGCCGCGGTGACCCTCCTGCACAGCCCAGGCGTTTCCGTCGGGGTCGCTGAAGAAGATGAACGAGTTGAACACGCGACGATCAGGGTCAACGCCCGGCTTGCGGTTGCCGTTGTCGAAGTGCGAGATCTCGCTGACCGGCACGCCACGCTCGGTCAGCTGGGCGTGCGCGGCTTCGATGTCGGAGACCACCAGTTGCATGCCACGCACCGAACCGGGCGCGGCGTCGCTGAGGCCCTTTCCGACCGTGACCGAGCAGCCCGAACCCGGCGGGGTCATCTGCACGATCCGGAAGTGCTCATTCATCTCGTGGTCGACGTCGAGGTTGAAGCCCAGCTTCTCGGTGTAGAACTCCTTGGCGCGGTCCACGTCCGACACCGGCAGCACCACTACCTCGAGTTTCCAGTCCATCGGGATGTCTCCTTTGCGGTTGCGGCCGGAGCTCAACGGAGCACCAGTCCGGCGGTTACGTTGGTCATGCTGCCGGTGATGCCGCCGGCCCGGTCACTGGCCAGAAACGCGGCCACCTCGGCGACGTCAGCCAGCCTGGGCGTGCGGCCGAGCACCGACATCCCGGCGATCATGCCCTGAACATCCTGCGGCGAGGGCCCGTCAGGCCCGCCGACCGCGGCCAGTTTCTCTCGGGTCAGCGTCTCGGCGACGCCGGCGGTCCAGATGCCGCAGACGCGCACCCCGTACGGGCCGAGCTCGGCCGCCAGCTGGCGCATGAACGCCTCGGTGGCGGCGTCAGCCGGGCCGGTGCTGCCCATGCCCGCCGTCGTGCCGGCGCCCGAGCCGCTGTTGAGGTGCAGGATCACCCCGGATCGCTGCCGCATCATCTGCCGACCGGCCGCCCGCGCGGTGAAGTAGTTGCTCAGCAAGCCGTTGGTCACCGCCCGCAGCAGGTCATCAGGGGTCAGCTCCAGCAGCGCCGGGCCCTGCACATCGCCACGGGTGATCAGGTTGAACGACACGTCGATGCTGCCGGCGCCGGCCGTCACCGCCTCGGCGTGCTCGTCGACCGCCTGCTCGTCCAGGGCGTCGAGGACGGCGGTCTCGGCCGCGCCGCCCCGGCCGGTGATGTCGGCCGCCACCGCCTCGAGCTTGGCCCGCGTCCGGCCGACCAGAAAGACCCGCGCGCCCTCCCGGGCGAAGGCCCGGGCGACTCCGCCGCCGATCCCGCCACCTCCGCCGTAGACGATCGCGTTCCTGCCGGCCAGTAGCTTGCTCATCCGGTCTCCCCGTTTCGCCCTGTAGATGTCTATCACCAGGTGAAACGTCGGGGACCGCGCAAACTCATCGGTGCGGCGATGAACCGTCGGCGGTCAGCAGCGGGCTCAGCACCTCGATCGCCCGGTCGAGGGCCTCGTCATCGATGTCGAGGTGGGTCACCAGCCGCAGCAGGTTCGGCCCGATCGCAGAGGTGATCACTCCCTGGTCGAGGGCGGCCTGCCAGAGGGCCGGCGCGTCGGACACCCGCAGCACCACGATGTTGGTCTCGGTCAGCTCCGGCTTCTGGCCCAGCGCCGCCGCCAGCCGGGCGGCCCGTTCATGGTCCTCGGAGAGCCGTTCGAGGTTGTGCTCCAGGGCGTAGAGCCCGGCCGCGGCCAGGATGCCGACCTGCCGCATGGCGCCGCCGTACCGCTTGCGCCAGGTCCGCGCCTCGGCGATCCGCTCGGCCGAGGAGACCAGCACCGACCCCACCGGGGCGCCCAGCCCCTTGGACAGGCAGACCGAGACGGTGTCGAAACCGGCCGCCAGTTCCAGCAGCGGCACCCCGGTGGCGACGTGGGCGTTCCAGAGCCTGGCGCCGTCCAGGTGCAACCCCAGGCCGTGCTCCCGGGCGAGCTCCTGCACCGCCCGGACGGCCTCCATCGGCTGCACCGTGCCACCGCCGAAGTTGTGGGTGTTCTCCACCGCGATCGCGGTGGTCGAGACCTGGTGCCAGCCGGCGTTCGGGGTGATCGTCGCGGCCACCGCGGCCGGGTCCAGCCGGCCGGCGACCGCGTCCCAGGTGCGGGTGGTGATTCCGGAGAAGGCCGCAGCGGCGCCCATCTCGGCCCGCACGACGTGCGCGATCCGGTCGCAGACGAGTTCCTCGCCGGGTTTGACCAGCAATCGCAGGGCAAGCTGGTTGGCCAGCGAGCCCGACGGCGTGAACAGCCCGGCGTCGTAGCCCAGCATCCGGGCCACCTCGGCCTCCAGGGCGTTGACCGTCGGGTCATCGCCGTAGACGTCGTCACCGACCTCGGCCTCGGCCATCGCCCGCCGCATCGCCGCCGAGGGCCTGGTGACCGTGTCACTGCGCAGATCCACCACTGTCGACAACGCGCTCAGACCGTCCTTCCGCTGGCGGCCTGGTGCTGGCGCAGCTCGCGGTTGCGCCGGTCGACGACCAGCCGCTCGGCGACCCGGAAGGCCAGCTCCAGGGACTGCTCGATGTTCAGCCTGGGGTCACACGCCGTCTCGTAGCGCCTGCCCAGATCCGCGGCGGTGAGCTGGCCGGTGCCGCCGATGCATTCGGTGACGTCGTCGCCGGTCAGCTCGACGTGCAGGCCACCCGGATGGGTTCCCAGCTGCTCGTGCACGTCGAAGAAGCCGTCGACCTCGTCGATGATCCGGTCCAGGTGCCGGGTCTTGACCCCGGCGGCGGTCTCTTCGGTGTTGCCGTGCATCGGATCGCACTGCCAGACCACCAGGTGGCCGGTGGACTGGACCTTCTCGATGATCGGGGGCAGCGCGTCGCGCACCAGCACGTTGCTCATCCGGCTGATCAGGGTCAACCGGCCGGGCACCCCGTCCGGGTCCAGGCGCTCGACGAGTTCGGCGGCGAACTCGGGCGTCGCGCTCGGGCCCAGCTTGACGCCGATCGGGTTGGCGATCCGGGAGACGAAGTCCAGGTGCGCGCCGTCCGTCTGGCGGGTGCGCTCGCCCACCCAGACGAAGTGGGCCGACAGGTCATAGGCCCGGTGGTTCTCCACCCTGGTCAGCGCGCGCTCGTACTCCAGGATCAGCGCCTCGTGGCTGACGTAGAGCTCGACGCCCTCCAGCACCGCGTCATGCACCCCGCAGGCCCGCATGAACCGGACGGCCCGGTCGATCTCGGCAGCCAGCCGCTCGTACCGGCTGCCGGTCTCGGTGTTGCGGGCGAAAGCGGTATTCCAGGAATGCACCTTCTCCAGCGAGGCCAGCCCGCCGCCGGCGTAGGCCCGCAGCAGGTTCAGCGTCGAGGCGGCCGTCGAGTAGGCCCGCAGGATCCGGCGCGGATCGGGGGTGCGGGCCGCCAGGTCGCCGTGCAGCTCGTTCACCATGTCGCCGCGGTAGGACGGCAGCCCGAAGGCGTCCAGCTCGGTCGAGCGCGGCTTGGCGTACTGGCCGGCCATCCGGCCCACCTTCACCACCGGCATCGAGGCGCCGTAGGTCAACACCACCGCCATCTGCAGCAGCACCCGGACCTTGCCGGCGATGTCGGCCTGCGACGAGGTCGCGAACGTCTCGGCGCAGTCACCGCCCTGCAGCAGGAACGCCTCGCCCCTGGCGACCTGCGCCAACCGGGCCGTCAGCGCGTCGATCTCGTCGGCGACCACCAGCGGCGGCAGCTGCGACAGTTGCGAGGCCACCTCGCGAAGCACCGCCTGATCCGGCCAGGTCGGCTGCTGCGCGGCGGCCAGTCCGCGCCAGGCGTCCAGGTTCAGGTCGGCGGCGTCGGAGGAATCGACGGTCGAGGTCACAAGGAAAGACTACCTAGCGCGAATTCCAACGGGGCAGGGTGACAGATCTCGTGCGGACAGGCTGATCGGCTCAGCCGAAGAACACCTCGGCTTCGGAGTAGAACTCACTGGGCACCGTTTTAAGGGTCTTGGTGGCTTCTGCCAGCGGCACCCGGACGATCTCGGTTCCGCTGAGCGCCACCATCTTGCCCCAGTCACCGACGTGCACCGCGTCGATGGCGTGCAGGCCGAACCGGGTTGCCAGCACCCGGTCGAAGGCGGTCGGCGTGCCACCGCGCTGGATGTGGCCCAGCACCGTGGTGCGGGCCTCCTTGCCGGTGCGGCTCTCGATCTCCGAGGCCAGCCAGTCGCCGATGCCGCCGAGCCGGACGTGGCCGAAGGCGTCCACCTCCTTCTCCAGGATGCGCATCTCGCCCTCCAGCGGCATCGCGCCCTCGGCGATCACGATGATGGGCGCGTAGTGGGACTCGAATCGGCTTTCCACATAAGCGCAGACCCGCTCGATCGAGAACCGCTGCTCGGGGATCAGGATCACGTTGGCGCCGCCGGCCAGGCCGGCGTGCAGGGCGATCCAGCCGGCGTGCCGGCCCATCACCTCCACGATCAGTGCCCGGTGGTGGGACTCGGCGGTGGTGTGCAGCCGGTCGATGGCCTCCATCGCGATGTTCACCGCGGTGTCGAAGCCGAAGGTGTAGTCGGTGGCGTTGAGGTCGTTGTCGATGGTCTTGGGCACCCCCACGACGTTCACGCCGTGCTCGTGCAACTGGGTGGCCACCCCCAGGGTGTCCTCGCCGCCGATCGCGATCAGGGCGTCGACGCCGAAGCTGTGCAAGTTCTCGCGGATCTTGCCCACCCCGCCGTCGATCTTGAACGGGTTGGTCCGCGAGGACCCCAGGATGGTGCCGCCGCGAGGCAGGATGCCGCGGACCTCGCTGATGCCCAGCTGCATGGTCAGGCCCTCCAACGGGCCCTTCCAGCCGTCCCGGAAGCCGACGAACTCGTAGCCGAACACCCCGACGCCCTTGCGCACCGCGGCGCGGATGACGGCGTTCAGCCCGGGGCAGTCTCCCCCGCCGGTAAGTACACCGATGCGCATCTGTCCGATCCTTTCCTGTCAACTGACGTGACGGCTTGCGAGTAGCTGGCGAGCAGGATCGACGGCGCTGTCGGAAAGCCTGGAGTTTAGCGATCGCCGGCGAGGTCGGCGGCGACGGCTCCGGTGATCAGCTTCCAGCGGGCCAGGTTGTGCCGGGCGTCGGCCAGCGCGTCGTGCACGTCGGCGCCCGCGACCGGCAGCGGCGGTGAGCCGGCGGCCTCCCAGAGCTGGCGCAGCTCGTGGGTGAAGCGCGGGATCTGGCGGGGCAGCGCGCGCATGTCGCCCCACAGCTGGGCAAGGGCGACGTGGTCATAGCTGGCCATCCAGGCCCACAGCTCGATCGGCTCGCCCGGCTCGCTCAGGTAGGCCAGCAGGTCATCGCGGATCCGCGCCCGGGACCGCCAGGCCGGGTCAGCGGGTGAGGGCAGCTGGCTGAGCACGTGCTTGCGCACCCAGTCGATCGCCCGGTCGGGGTCGAACTCGGTCGACACCGCGTAGAACTCCCGGCCGTTCTCATCGACGAAGCCGATCGAGACCAGTGAGATGGTCCGGCCGTCCTCGATGAACTCACAGTCGTAGAAGTAGCGCACGTCGTCGCCGGCTCGCCTCAGCCGGCTCGCTCGACCGGCAGCCGGTCATGGGAGGTGCTGCCCACGGCGTCCGGGTGGGAGATGCCCTTGCGAGCCCCGAAGCCCAGGTTGGCGCCGGTCTGCAGCTTCACCTTGCTGGCGTAGGTGTCGACGTACTCCTGGCCCGACAGCTGCATCAGCTCGTAGAGGATCTCGTCGGTCATCGACCGCTCGACGAACCGGTCACCGGCCAGCCCCTCATAGCGGGAGAAGTCCAGCGGCTTGCCGAACCGGACTCCTGGCCTGGGCCGCAGGTGCGGCAGCTTGCGCCCGGTCGGCATCATCTTGTGGGTGTCGATCATGGCCACCGGGATCACCGGCACGCCCGCTTCCAGAGCCATCCGGGCCACGCCGGTCTTGCCCTTGTAGAGCCGGCCGTCGGGTGAGCGGGTGCCTTCGGGGTAGATGCCGAGCAGCTCCCCCTTGCGCAGGATCCGGACCCCGGTCCGCAGCGCGCCCCGGGCCGCGTCGGCGTCGTCGCGGTCGATCGGCACCTGGCCGGCCGCGGCGAAGAACATCCCGGTCAACCGGCCCTTGATTCCGGGGGTGGTGAAGTACTCCGCCTTGGCCAGGAAGGTGACCCGCCGCTTGACCACCAGCGGCATGAAGAACGAGTCGCAGAAAGACAGGTGGTTGCTGGCCAGGATCGCTCCGCCGGTCTCCGGGACGTTCTCGGCGCCCTCGACGTAGGGTCGCCAGATCGCCCTCAGCCACGGACCGAGCGCGACGTTCTTCAGGAACCAGTACAGCACTCAGCGCCTCCAGCACAGATCACCGAACTGATCGGGGTGCTCTGACCTTAGTCCGGCCGGGAGGCGGGCGACAATCAAGCGCCAGCGCGCCGGCCGGGCGGCATTCTCGGGGCTCGCCAGGACGGAGCCGCCACGGCATGATGGGAGCAGCCACCGCGCAAAGGAGATCACGCGTGCCGATCCTCGCAGGAGCCGAGCCGTTCGCGGTCGACGGCGACGGCGCCGCCGGCCGGACCGGGGTGCTGATCAGCCACGGTTTCACCGGCACGCCGCAGAGCATGCGGCCCTGGGCCGAGCACCTGGCGGCGCAGGGTTACTCGGTGCGGTTGCCGCGGCTGCCCGGGCACGGCACCACCTGGCAGGAGATGAACGGCACCACCTGGATCGACTGGTACACCGAGATCCGCCGCGCCTACGACGAGCTGGCCGAGCGTTGCGACACGGTGTTCGCCTGCGGGCTGTCGATGGGCGGCGCCCTGGTCACCCGGCTCGCCGAGGACCTTGCGGACCAGCCGTCGAGCAAGCTGGGCGGGCTGGTGCTGGTCAACGTCGCCTACGGCACCCTGCGCAGGGACGCCTCGCTGGCGCGCTACCTCGCCTGGGCGGTGCGTTCGCGCCCGGGCATCGGCAGCGACATCAAGAAGGCCGGGATGACCGAGCTGAGCTATGCCCGGGTGCCGCTGCGGGCCTTCGTCTCGATGCAGGCGATGTGGCGGCTGGTGACCGCCGACCTGGGAAAGATCACGGTGCCGATCCTGTACTTCCGCTCCGCCGAGGACCACGTGGTCGACGCGCTGTCGGGCAAGCTGCTGCACGCCGGCGCCACCTCCACCACCGTGCGCGAGGTCAGCCTGCCCGACAGCTACCACGTGGCCACCGTCGACAACGACGCCGAGCTGATCTTCAACGGCAGCGTCGAGTTCATCTCCCAGCACGTCCGCACCGGCGTCGGCGACTAGCGATGAGCTCGCCCGCCTCGCACCGGGGCCGCCGTGACAACGGCCTGGACTCGGACAAGTTCTCACCGGTCGCCGACGTCGACCCCCGGCTGGCCGATCACCTGCTCGACGTGCTCGGCCTGCGTGACGTGCCCGCCTACGTCGAGCCGACGCCGACCAGTGACCCGGTGACCGCCGACCGGCTGTACGTGGCCGCCGACCAGACCTCCGAGGCCCGCCAGGTGCTGACCGAGATCGCCTCCGAACTCGGCATCGAGGTGGCCCAGCACCGCCACTGGGACCGGGGCAGTGACCGCGAGGAACCGCCCCCGGATCCGCTGGCCGGCATCGACACCGACGCCGAGTTCGCCAAGATCATCGCCGAGCTGCAGGGGCCGGACCAGCCCGTCGCCGGACCGCCGGAGCCGACGCCGGCGCGGCAGCTGGGCACCGCCCGCCGCGACCCGCTGGACGAGGTGGAGCATTTCGTGCCGCCGCCGGCGCCGCCGCTGCCCCGACCCGCGCTGCCCACCGCGATGGCGGTGCTGATCGTCCTGCTGGGCATCGTGGTGCTGGGCTTCGGCTACTCGCTGGGGTTGCCGCCGGACCTGCCGCTGCCGCTCGGGGTGGTGCTGGTGCTGTTCGGCTCGGGGCTGCTGGTGCTGCGGCTGCGCCCGGAGCCGCGCGATGACTCCGACGACGACGGGGCGGTCGTGTAAGAAGCTGCCGGCCGACGTTCTCCTGCCGGCCACCCAGCGGTGGCGGCGCCGACATCCCGACCCGACAGGGTGGTGTCGGAGGTAGAACAGATGCGGACAGGACAAGAAGTGGTGTTCGGGTTGTGGTGCCGGCTCACCGGCCACGACCCGTTCGATTTCGGAGTCGAGGAGCTCGAGGCCTTTCTGGCGCGGCCGCAGGTCGATGAACTGGCCCAGACTTCCTACGCGGTGTTGCTGCACGCCGGCGTCACCGTGGCCAAACGCGACTCGCTGCCGCTGGAGCGGTGGCTCGGCGCGGTCCGAGCCGTCGCTCAGGTGAGCGCCTAGACCGAGGCCGCCGCCTAGGCTGTCCGCCATGGCCAGCCGACCGGAGACAGCGGTGTGCGCTGCCGCCGTGGCGGGACTCGCCGAACTCGTCGAGGCTGCCGAGCCCCGCTGTGGCCTGGTCCAGGTGGTGGCTGTGGACGGCGGCGCCGCGGCCGGCAAGTCGAGCCTGGCCGCCGCACTGGCCGAGGAGCTGAGGGGCAGCGCGGTGCTGTCCACCGACGCGATGCTGGACGGCTGGGCCGGGCAGTTCAGCTTCTGGCCCCGGCTGCGCCAGGACGTGCTGGAGCCGCTGGCGGCCGGCCGGCCCGGCAGTTACCGGCGCTATGACTGGCACGCGATGCGTTTCGCCGAGACCGTGCCGGTGCCGGTGCCCCGGGTCCTGCTGGTCGAAGGGGTGTCGGCCATCACCGCCTGCGCCGGCCGGCTCTCGGTGGCGATCTTTCTCGACGTCGCCCGCGAGGAGCGCGAGCGGCGCTGGATCGAGCGGGACGGTCCGCTGCGCGCGCCGTGGCGGGACTGGCTGGACAACGAGGACCGGTTCTTCAGCGAGCACCCGCCGCCCACCGGCGCCGTGCTGCTCCCGGCCGGTGGGGCTCAGGCCGGTGGGGCTCAGGCCGGTGGGTTCCAGGCCGGCGGGTGCTGACCGGCGCCGGGCAGTAGCCTCGGACAGGTGTCTGAGCAACCCCAGCGGCCGACGCCGCCAGTCGCAGCGATCAAGCCGGTCGAGCGGGTGCACCACGGTGACACCTTCCTCGACGACTACGAGTGGCTGCGGGACAAGACCAGCCCGGAGGTGATCGGCTACCTCGATGCCGAGAACGCCTACACCGAGGCCAGCACCGCGCGGTTGGAGCCGTTGCGGAAACGGATCTATGACGAGATCGCCACCCGCACCCAGCAGACCGACCTCTCGGTTCCGTCCCGCAAGGGCGGCTACTGGTACTACAGCCGGACCGTCGAGGGCCAGCAGTACTCGATCCACTGCCGGCTGCCCGCGGTCGGCGACGCCCCGCCGGTGATCGACGGCGGCGACGGACCGTCGGCCGAGCCGGTGGCCCCGGACGGCGAGCAGGTGCTGCTGGACGGCAACGTCATCGCCGCCGACTCGGGTTTCTTCGCGCTGGGCACGGCGGAGACCTCACCGGACGGCAACCTGCTGGCCTATTCCGTGGACCTGACCGGCGACGAGCGTTTCACCCTGCGGATCAAGGACCTGCGCACCGGCGAGGACCTGCCCGACTCCGTCACCGGAGTCTTCTACTCCTCGGCCTGGTCCGCCGACGCCAGCGCGGTCTTCTACCTCACCGTCGATGACTCCTGGCGTCCGAACCAGGTCTGGCGGCACATCGTGGGCACCGACGCGGCCGAGGACGTGGTCGTTTTCACCGAGGACGACGAGCGATTCTGGGTCGGCATCGAGCTCAGCCGCAACGAGCGGGCGATCCAGATCATGGTGAGCAGCAAGCTCACCACCGAGGTGTGGCTGCTGGACGCGCACGCGCCGCAGTCCGAGCCGGTGATCGTCGCGCCGCGCGTGGAAGGCGTCGAGTACCTGGTCGAGCATGCCGGTGACCAGCTGCTGATCACCCACAACACCCACGAGCCCAACTTCGAGCTGAGCACGGTCGCGCTCGATGACCCGGGCGCGGCCAACTGGCGGACGCTGATCCCCGGCTCGGCCGACCGCCGGCTGCTCGGGGTGGAGGCCTTCGCCGGGCACGCGATGCTGTACCTGCGCAGTGACGGCCTGACCAACCTGGCCGTGCTGCGCCGGCAGGGCGGCGGCTTCGGCCAGCCGGAGCCGATCGCGTTCGAGGAGTCGCTGTACACCGTGGCGCCGGGAGCCAACCTGGACTGGGACGCCACCAGCTACCGGCTGGTCTACCGCTCGATGGTCACCCCTGACACGGTCTATGACTACGACCTGCCCTCGGGCAACCTGCTGCTGCGCAAACGCCAACCGGTGCTGGGCGGCGTCGACCTGAGCGCCTACCGGCAGCTTCGTGAGTGGGCGCGGGCAGCTGACGGCACCATGGTGCCGCTGTCGGTGGTCCACCGGGCCGACACCGCGCTGGACGGCGACGCCCCGGTGGTGCTCTACGGCTACGGCGCCTACGAGGTCTCGCGTGACCCGTCCTTCTCGATCCCCCGGCTGTCGCTGCTGGACCGGGGCGTGGTCTACGTCATCGCGCACGTGCGCGGCGGCGGCGAGCTGGGCCGGCACTGGTACGACCAGGGCAAGATGCTGTCCAAGCGCAACACCTTCACCGATTTCATCGCCGCCGCCGAGCACCTGGTCAGCGCCGGTTGGACCCGTCCGGAGCGGATCGTGGCGCTGGGCGGCAGCGCGGGCGGACTGCTGATGGGCGCGGTGGCGAACATGGCGCCGCAGGCCTTCGGCGGCATCGTCGCGCAGGTCCCGTTCGTCGACGCGCTGACCACGATCCTGGACCCGTCGCTGCCGTTGACCGTGATCGAGTGGGAGGAGTGGGGCAACCCGCTGGCCGACCCGGAGGTCTATGCCTACATGAAGTCCTACACGCCTTATGAGAACGTCGAGGCCAAGGACTACCCGGCGATCCTGGCGATCACCAGCCTCAATGACACCAGGGTGCTCTATGTCGAGCCGGCCAAGTGGATCGCCAGGCTGCGGGCGGTGTCGACCGGCTCGGCCCCGATCCTGCTCAAGACCGAGATGGAGGCCGGCCACGGCGGGCGCAGTGGCCGCTATGACGCCTGGCACGAGATCTCATTCACCCTGGCCTGGCAGCTGGACACCCTCGGCGTGAGCTGGCAGCTCGACAGCGCCAGCGTCGTCTCCGGTCTCGGTGTCAACGTCGGGGAGTAGGAACTCGACCACCAGCGGCCGGTGATCCGAGGCGATCCTGACGTCGGCCGAGTCGATCACCTCGGCCCTGACCGGCCGCAGCCGCGGGTCTGCGAACACGCCGTCGATCCGGCGGACCGGGGCGACGGTCGAGTAGGTGAAGCCGTCGCCGGAGCCGACCGCGGCGAAGGCGTCGGTTCCGAAGCGCTGCATCCGCTGCCAGGTCGCCGAGGTCGGCACCGCGTTCACGTCGCCCCCGACGATCAGCGGCGCGTTGTCGGGCAGGTTGCGTTCGGCGAAGTCGGCCAGCTCGTCCAGGTGCCGCAGCCGGGGGGCCTCGATCAGGTCCAGGTGGGTGCCGGCGACCGCGAACGGCGAGCCGGCCAGCTTCAGGACGGCGATGGCGCAGCCGCGACGGTGCAGGTGCTTGTCGGCGGTGAAGGCAAGCTCGTGGCGATCGATGACCTGGACGGCGAGCGAGGACAGCACCAGGTTGGCGCCGGTGGCCCGTCCGCCGGTGACGCCGACCATGCCGGCTCGGCGGGCCAGCGCGGCGCACTTGGACCGCCAGCGCAGGAATCGTGGGGCCTCCTGGATGATCGCCACGTCCGGGCGGATCTCGCGCATCACTCGGCCCAAAGCGTCGACGTCATCGCGCATCGACCGGACGTTGTAGGACAGCAGCCGCAGGGTGGTCACGCCCACCATCCTGGCAGGCGCTCGTTTCCCGAGGTCGGTGCGGCGCAACTCGGGCTCACCGTGTCCTTCCGCATACATTGTTGATGTCGGCTTGCCAGGCCTGGTGGACAACGGTTATGCCATTCGCAAAGGGAGCTGGACCCCACAGCATGACGAACCTCAGCTACCGATCCTTCGCGCTGGACTTGATCCCCACCCTGGACGCGCTGTTCAGCGCCCACCATTCGGCTGAGGCGTGCTGGTGCATGTGGTTCCTGATCCCGGTCAAGCAGTTTCACGCCAACGGCATCGAGGGAAACAAGGCGGCCTTCACCGCCGTCGCCCAAGCCAGCCGGGAGCCGATGGGCATCCTGGCCCTCGACGGTGACCAAGCCGTCGGGTGGTGCGCCGTGGGACCCCGGTCGCGTTTTGCTCGGGGCGTCCGGACGCCCACCTATGCGGGCCGAGACGCCGCCGAGGACGACACTGTCTGGCTGGTGCCCTGCTTCTTCATCCGTCCTGACCGTCGAGGCTCAGGAATCACCGCCGGCCTGCTGCAGGCCGCCGTGGTCCTGGCCGGCGAGCATGGCGCATGCGCCGTCGAAGGCTTCCCGTTCGCCGCCGACGGACCGCACTCCGGCTCGGACAAGCAGGTCAATGACGAGTCGGTCTTCACCGCGCACGGGTTCACCGTCGTGCGCAGGCCGTCCAAGAACCGAGTAGTGGTCCGCAAGGAGCTGGGAAGTGTTTGAGGCCGTCGCGCCCCGGCTTCGCACAGGCACCAGCTGACCGTCTCAGTCGCGACGGTTTGACTCAGAACGGCATCGGACCTGCTCGAGGCTCGGGGTCCAACCCATGGCCTCGAGCAGATTCGTGGTTATGGAGCGCCGACCCGAGTCGTGCAGCTCGTGATCCATCCGGTGGTGCCACCGATCGATGTCCCGGCCCAGTGCGCGGTCACGTAGCGGGTGTTCATGTCGAGCGGGTTGGCCGAGGAGCCCCACTGCGTCGGGTTGGAGTACCGGGTCTGGAGGCCCGAACTCGAGGTGAACCGACTAAACGACCACTGGACGTCGGGCAGGTTGTTCTTGACCTGCTTGTAGCTCTGGGTCGCGCTCGCGTAAATTGCCGACTTGAACCCGCCGTAGCTGATCCGCGTCGCCGTCATGTGCAGCCCGGAGGTGGTGCTCGATGTGCAGCCGAACTGCTGGTCAGCGCTCGCGGCCGGAGCCGCGAAGATCGTCCCGGCGATGAGGCCGGCGGTCGCCAATGCGACCCTGATTCCGTTCACCTGAGTTGTCCCTTCTACCCACCCGGGCGAGTCCGGGTTGACACTCAAACGGTGGCGAGCTGGTTGACTGTTGCACCGGTAGCTCGTCGAGACCTCCCGTAATTTCCGAGCCGACCCCTGTCAGCTCCACCACGGGGCGCCGGGTCGGGCCTCTCAGCCTCGTGGCGATACCCGGTTGTCAGAGGAGCGGCATACCGCAGCGCTGCTAGGGTGCTGATCGTTGAACAAGATCATCCATGAGCGCTGTCAACGCGCTAGAACTGCGCTTGACTGCGAGGCATTCGCTTGAAACGTAGGTTGAGCGCGCGGAACGGACCTCGATCATGCGCATACCGATAGCTCCACCCGGCTATATCAGCGCGCGAGTGCAAGACCTGAGCTGGAGCGAGGACCGCAAGACCAAGGCCGTGGCAGTCGAGTTCCGGACGGTCAGCACCTCCGAGCCGCTGTATGTGACCTACCGCTTGGAGCCAGAGGGGGTCATCGAGGAAGCAGCATTCCTAGGCCGATATCGCTTCTCGAACCTGTTGGGTTTCTACCCCTGGCCTGACCCTGCCATGAGGGACGTCCGTTACTACTCTCGCCTTGAAAATACGAACCCGACCCCCGCAACACTGACCTTTGACGGTCAGGAGCTGGATACGCAGCGGTATGTGACCAGTGAGATCGTCGTCGATGTGGCCTTCTTCACCGACGTCTCCCTGGCCGTGGCGCGGCCACCTAGCCCACTGGACCTTCCGGCGCTAACCTCCGCGCCCTACGAGTCCCTACGCCCAGAATTGCCTGCCGCGGACCCACCCGGTTACCACGCATCTCTGGATACCCCTGGCGCGGTCTTCCAAGGGCTCGTTAGTTACGAGCAGTTTGATCCCAGAGCCGATCACTCGTGTGTTTTCTGCGAGGACACCGACTGGCAATGGATCTTAGAAATGCGGCCACCGCTTCCCCGTGCACGGCTCACCTGGCCACCGGTCCTGGTCGCTTGTACGACTTGTCATAGCCTCTACCGCGCAGGGCTGCTTGATGAGCTTCGTCAACGAATCGCGGAAGCAGGCGACGACTTGTTCCTAGAAGTCTTCGACCTGCTGCTGCCGCAGATCCTTGCCTCCGAGCGCAGACGCTAAAGAAGCACCGATTTGCCGCACGCTGTCAAGTTCGCCTCCTGTCAAGTCTCGCTCGCTAAGGCGGCCTTGGGACACCTGATCTGAAGGCAGCGGAGGTGTGCAACCGCGAGCACGCTAATCGTTACTCACGATGACGCTAAGTAAACAATATCGGCTATCCGTTGCTAGGTAGAGTCTGTCGCCTCGTCCCGTATCGAGAACCTGACCGCGTCCGCGAAAGCGATAGCCCTGGCTGAACTGGGCGACACCAGCCGTCAGAACGCCACAATCATCGTCGCCAACACCACAGCGATGAAGGCAGCCATCGCATTGGCAGACCACCTCGACAGCGCCGCAATCCTCGGCATGCACTCCGCGTTGATGGCCCCGACTTATCCCGAGTGGGCAGGCAGGTGGCGCGACGTGCAGAACTGGGTGGGCGGCTCTGACTGGTCTCGCACGGCGCGTTGTTCGTCCCGCCCCACCCTCGGCGGGTGCCGGCCGCGATCGTCGACCTGGAGACGTTCCTCAGCCGCAATGACCTGCCACCGTTGATCCATGCCGCGATCGCCCATGCCCAGTTCGAAACCATCCATCCATTTTCGGATGGCAACGGCCGTACCGGCCGCGCGCTGGTCCACAGCATTCTTCGCGCGAAAGGACTGACCAGACAGGTCACGGTGCCGGTCTCCGCCGGACTGCTCGCTGACACCAACAGCTACTTTGCCGCGCTGACCGCCTATCGAGAGGGCGATCCGGAACCGATCGTGGAGCGGCTGTCCAACGCGACGTTCGCCGCGGTAAACAACGGTCGGACGCTGGTGGCCGAGCTACATGCGGTCCGCGACTGATGGAACGCCAGCGTCACCGCGCGACGTGGCGCATCCGCGTGGCGGGTGGCTGACCTGTTGCTCGGCCAGCCCATCGTGGATTCTCCCTTGGTGCAGCACCAACTCGGCATCACCGCTCCGGCCGCGTTGCGTGCGATCGAACAGCTCCTTGAGGCAGGCGTGCTGACGAAAGTCTCTGGCAGGCAGCGCTACCGCCGCTACAGCGCGCCGGAAGTGCTCGCGGCACTCGATGCGTTCGCGGTTCGCTCAGGCCGCCGCGGCGGCATCTGAAGACCGCACGCTGAACCGAACCCCCGAGGCCGGTCGAGCTTTAGTTAGGGTAGCCTCACCTACCTTGGCCCTTGGAGGTGCTGGTGCGAGCGTTGGTTCGGAGCGACAGCTTCATCGACCGGTTGGCCGGCTTCGGGCAGGCGCCAGCTCTGCTGAGTGGCGAAGAGATCGTGTCCTATGCCGACCTCGACCTTCTCGTCGATGAGACCTTGGACCGGCTCGGTGACCAGCGGCGGCTGTTGCTGCTGCACGGGAGCAACACGCTCGGCTCCGTGGTGACCTACCTCGCGGCCCTGCGGGGCGGTCACCCGGTGATCCTGGTCGACGCCGCTCGCGGCGAGCAGGTGTCCGAGATCCTCACCCGCTTCGACCCCGATCTGGTGGTGGGGCCGGACGGTTGGCAGGAACGGCGGCTGACCAGCCGTCACGACCCGCATCCCGAGCTGCGGTTGCTGCTGTCGACGTCAGGCTCGACCGGCTCGCCCAAGCTGGTCCGGCTGTCCGCGACCAACCTGCAGAGCAATGCCGCCGCCATCGCCGACTACCTCGGCCTGACGCCCGAGGACCGGGCGATGACCAGCCTGCCGCTGGCCTACAGCTACGGGCTGTCCGTGCTGCACAGCCATCTCGAGGTCGGGGCGAGTGTCGTGCTGACCGAGCGCTCGGTCATCGAACCCGAGCTGTGGTCGCTGGCCCGATCCCACTCGGTGACCTCCTTCGCCGCGGTCCCGCACACCTTCGCGTTGCTCAACCGGACCTCCGAGCGCTGGTACGACGTCCCGAGCCTGCGTTACGTGACGTGCGCCGGCGGGCGGCTGGACCCGGCCGAGGTCCGCCGGCTCGCCGGCCTCGGCGAGCGGCACGGCTGGCAGCTCTACGTGATGTACGGCCAGACCGAGGCCACCGCCCGGATGGCCTACCTGCACCCGTCGCAGGCCGGTGCGCACCCGGACTGCATCGGCCGCCCGGTCCCCGGTGGCGCGCTCCGGGTCGACCAACCGGACGCTGACGGGGTCGGCGAGCTCGCCTATTCGGGACCGAACGTGATGATGGGCTACGCCGAGGACGTCGGCGACCTGGCCGGAGAGCCGGCGCTGACCGAGCTGCGCACCGGCGACCTCGGCCGGCAACGGGCGGACGGGCTGTTCCAGGTGGTGGGCCGGACCAGCCGGTTCGCGAAGCTGCTCGGCCACCGGATCGATCTGGACCGGCTCCAGTCGGCGCTCACCGCCTTCGACCCGACCCTGGTCTGCCTGAGTGATGACCAGCGGCTGCTGGTCGCGGTGACCACCGCCGACCCGCTGCTGGTGCGCGACGCCGCCGCCCGGCTGACCTGCCTGCCCCCGGGCCTGGTGTCGGTTCGCCGCTACCCCGCGCTGCCGCTGCTGCCCAACGGCAAGCCCGACCTCGCCGCGCTCCGTCACCTCGACGTGCTCACGAACCCGGGCGACCTGGACAGCGCTGACTCGGTAGGTATCGATCTGGAGACCGCCTATCTGGAAGGCGCCGAGCTGGAAGGCGGTGACCCGGAGGCCGCCGACCTGGTGGGCGGCGAGCTGGTGGGCGCCGACCCGGAGGCCGCCGACCTGATGGGTGCGGTCCGGGCCGCCTTCGCCGAGGTGCTGGGCTATGACCGGGTCGACCCCGACGCCAGCTTCGTCGAGCTGGGTGGGGATTCGCTGAGCTTCGTCGAGATGGCGTTCCGGCTTGAAAAGCTGCTGGGGCGGCTGCCGCTCAGCTGGCCGCAGTTGAGCATCCGCGAACTGGCCGGCGCCGGCGGCCAGAATCTGGCGACTACCACCGCTGCCGTCCAGCCACCGGCGCAGCCCGGCCCCGCCGGTGCCCGCCCCTGGCGACGGCGGTGGGTGGCCGACTTGGACACCGGCTTGGTGCTGCGCGCGGTGGCGATCGTGATGGTGGTCCTGGTGCACCTGAAGGTCACCACGGTCCACGGCGGAGCGCACCTGCTGCTCGGGGTGGCCGGCTACACCTTCGCCCGCTTCCCGCTGGCGGCCATCCGGGACAGCGACCGGATCGACGGGCTGCTGCGCTCCCTGGCGCGGCTCGCAGTGCCGAGCGTGCTCTACATCGGGCTGGTGGCGGCAGTCGATGACAGCTATGGCTGGACCAACGTCGTGCTGCTCAACCACGTCCTCGGTCCGCCGAACTGGACCCAGGCCTGGAACTTCTGGTTCGTCGAGGCGCTGGTGGGCATCCTGGCAGTGCTGGCGATCCTGCTGGCGGTGCCGGCCGTTCGGCGGCTCGAACGCCGGCATCGGGCACTGCTGCCGGCCGTGCTACTGGCACTCGGTTTGCTGCTCTGCGCCGACCTTTTCGGCGCGGGGGCCACCACCCTGCAAGTCAGCCGACCACACCTGGTGTTCTGGATCTTCGCGCTCGGCTGGCTCATTCAGGTCAGCACCGGGCTCATCGGGCGGCTGCTGATGAGCGGGTTGGTGCTGATCACCCTGCACGGGTACTTCCCGGACAACCCGGTGCGGGATCTGGCCGTGCAGGCCGGGCTGCTGCTGCTCATCTGGCTGCCCTCGCTTCCGGCGCCCCGGCTGCTGGCGCCGCTGCTCAGCCGCCTCGCATCGGCCTCCCTGTGGATCTACCTGACGCACTGGGTGGTGTGGCCGCCGCTGCTCGACGCCGGAGTCCCCCGGGCCGTCGTCGTCCTGGCCTGCCTCATCGCCGGCGTGGCCGCGAACATCGGGGTGAACCGCCTGGAGCAGGCCATCACCCGGCTGGCCCGCGACGGTCACTCCCGCGCCGATCACTCCCGCGCCGATCACTCGGAAGGGGCGCCGCCGAAGCCGGTCTCGTTGCCGTCGGGGTCGCGGTAGATCACCTTGCGAACACCGTGTGACGTGCGTGCCCAGCGTGTTCGGGGCAGCTCCGCTCGCGGAAGATACCCGAGTGTTCGACGGCTGTCTGAGGCTCCTTCATACGAGCGAAGCTAGCTGGTGAACTTGGTGAGCCCGTCGAGCAGCCGGTCGACGTCGGAGTCGTCGTTGTAGGGCGCCAGGCCGATCCGCAGCCCGCCCTCATCGGGCAGGCCCAGCCGTCGGGCGGGCTCGTAGGCGTAGAACGAGTCGGCAGGGGCGTTGATGTCGAGTTCGGCGAGGAACCGGTAAGCATCCTGCACCGAGCGGTCGGCGAAGGTCAGCAGCAGCGTCGGGGTGCGGTGCCGGGCGCGCGAGTGCAGCGTCACGGTCTCGAAGTCGGCCAGGGCCGATTCGATGCGCCGCCGCAGCGCGTCCTCGTACTCCTCGGCGGCGCGCATCGAGGCGAGGATGCGCTCGCGCCTGTCACCACCACCGGCGGAGTCGACGCCGGCGATGCGGCCCAGGTCGGCGATGAAGTCGACCACCGCGGTGGTGCCGGCCATCAGCTCGTAGGGCAGGGTGCCCAGCTCGAAGCGCTCGGGAACGTCGTCGGTCGCGGGCAGCAGCTTGTCCGGGTGCAGCGTCTCCAGCAGGTCCGGGCTCGCGGCCAGCACCCCGCAGTGCGGGCCGAAGAACTTGTAGGGCGAGCAGACGAAGAAGTCCGCGCCCAGCGCGGCGATGTCGATGCCGGCGTGCGCGGCCAGGTGCACCCCGTCGACGTAGAGCAGCGCGCCGACGCCGTGCACCCGCTCGGCGATCGCCGCCAGGTCGGGACGGGTGCCGATCAGGTTCGAGGCGCCGGTCACCGCGACCAGCCGGGTGCGCTCGCTCAGTTGCTCGGCGACGTGCTCGACGCGCAGTTCGGTGGACTCGGGGTCGAAGTCGATCCAGCGCACGGTCGCGCCGGCGTTCTCGGCCACGATCACCCAAGGGCGGACGTTGGCGTCGTGGTCCAGCCGGCTGACCACCACCTCGTCACCGGGTGACCAGGTCTTGGCCAGCGCCCGCCCCACGTCGAAGGTCAGCTGGGTCATGCTGCGCCCGAACACGATGCCGCGCGGATCGGCGCCGAGCAGGTCGGCCATCGCCGCCCGCATGGCATGCACGACCTCATCGGCGTTGCGCTCGGCCCGGGTGACAAGGCCCCGGTTGGCGATCGAGGACACCAGCGTGTCGTGGATGGCGCTGGCGACCACTTGGGGCGTCTGCGAGCCGCCCGGCCCGTCGAAGTACGCCGTGCCGGCGGCCAGGGACGGGAACTGGGCTCGGACAGCCGCGACATCGAAACTCATGGCCACACTCTCTCATCGCCACGCCTGCCAGGGAACCCGCCGGGTAACGTCGCCGCCATGACGACCTGCACCCTGGTGACCGGAGCCAGCCGCGGCATCGGCGCGGCCATCGCGCATGCCCTGGCGGCGACCGGGCACCGGGTGGCTGTGCACGCCGGGCGCGACACCGCCGCGGCCGAGCAGGTTCGCGATGCGCTGCCCGGCAAAGGGCATCTGGCCGTGACCGGTGACCTCACCCTGCCCGACACCTGCCCGCGGCTGGTCGCCGAGGTCATCGAGGGGCTGGGCGACCTCGACGTGCTGGTCAACAACGCCGGCGTCTATGCCGGGCACCCGATCGACGGCACCAGCTATTCGGAGTGGCAGCAGGCCTGGCGCGCCACGTTGGACCTCAACCTGGTGGCGCCGGCGAATCTGGCCTGGCTGACCGTCGACCACCTGCTGAACCGCCCGGCCGGCCCGGCTGGTGGCCGGCTGATCAGCGTCGGCTCTCGCGGGGCGTACCGCGGCGAGCCCGTCACCTCGGCCTACGGCGCGAGCAAGGCAGCGCTGCACTCCCTGACCCAGTCCCTGGCAATCGCCCTGGCGCCGCACGGCATCATGGCGGCCGCGGTCGCGCCCGGCTTCGTCGACACCGAGATGGCTCGCGAGATCCTGGAAGGTCCGGGCGGTGACGCGGTGCGGGCCCAGAGCCCGTTCGGCCGGGTCGCTACGTCCGCCGAGATCGCCGCGGTGGTGACCTGGCTTGCCACCGACGCGCCGGTGTGGATCAGCGGCAGCGTCATCGACGCCAACGGAGCCTCGCACCTGCGCTGAGCACACCTGCGCGCTGAGACCTTGCTGAAGACCTTGCTGAAGACCTTGCTGAAAACCCTGGCGGCAAAAGGAAACCGGCCGCTCGCGCTGTGCGCGAACGGCCGGCTTCGCTTGGAGGGAAAAGCGTTTGGTGCGTTTGTTGCGTGGTGCTGGGTTGTGCGGTGGTGCTTAGTAGACCGACACGCCGTACACGGAGAGCGCCTCGGTGACCGGCTGGAAGTAGGTCGTTCCGCCGGTGCTGCAGTTACCACTGCCACCTGAGGTCAGGCCGAGCGCCTTGGTGCCGTCGAACAGCGAGCCGCCCGAGTCGCCACCCTCAGCGCAGACGTTGGTCCGGATCAGGCCGTAGACCGAGCCCTGCGCGTAGTTCACCGTGGCGTTGGTCGCCGTGACGCTGCCGCTGCGGAGACCGGTGGTGCTGCCACTGCGCCGGACTGCCTCACCGACGAAGGCGTTGGCCGCAGAGGTGATGTCCTGGCTGGTGCCGTTGTACAGGTTGACAGTGCCAGGCTTGGAGATGGAGGTGTTGGTGTACTGGACGATCCCGTAGTCGTTGCCCGGGAAGCTGGAGCCCGTGCGGTTGCCCAGCACCGTGGTGTTCGACGAGTTGGCGTACCAGGTATATGCGAGGTTGGTGCAGTGACCGGCGGTCAGGAAGAACTGGGTGCCGGCGCTGTTGCGGACGTTGAAGCCGAGCGAGCAGCGCGAGCCGCCGCCGTAGATGGCGTCGCCGCCCTGGATGAACGTGCTGAAGGTGCCGGCGACCCGCTCGGTGCGAGCCATGCTGCCGAGCTTGGTGACCGCGGCGTTGACCTTGGCCAGCTTGGCGCCGGTCACGCTCTGGTCCAGGGACACCAGGACCTGGCCGGTCTTGGCGTCGATGGCCCACGCGGTTCCGGGAACCTTTGCCTGCTTGTCCAGCGCCTTCATGGCGCCGGTCAGGGCGGCCGAGCCGTGCTTGACGAGCTGCGCCGTCGCTCCGGCGTTGCGGACCTGGGTGGCGGCCGCAGCGTCGGTGACGGTGACGACCATCTGGCCGGCAGCGTTCTGGTAGGCGCCGGCGGACCGGGCGCCCAACTGGGCGGCCAGCGCGGTTGCCGCGGCGGGACTTGCCTTGGCAGACGGAGCGGGGGCGGCCTGGGTGGAGGGTGCGAGGAGCAGGGTTCCTGCTGCCAGCGCGGTGATCGCGACGCCGATTGCGCCGGTTCGAACAGTGCGGGTGGGTCTCACTACGAGCCTCCTCATAAGGGGTGAGCGCGCAGGGGGTGCACGCTCATGAACGTGCGGGGGACGCACGCTCAGGGGCTCGGCCGACTTTTTCCTCAATCTCGCCTGTTGTTGCTGCAAACGGGCGAGAGCAGTGAAAGAGGCAAATCCGAGGTGAATCCTGTTTAGCATGTAATCGGCTAACCGGACAAGTCAAACAAGAAGAATGACTGCGTCACTTCACCCATTTCATACATTGACCTGACCTTATCCATACACACAGCCGCAGATCACGAGGCAATAAATGCAGGTCTAGGTTGCGGTCACTGCCCGAACGGCATCGGAACAGCAGAAAACTGGCCGCCCGCGTGATGCGCGAGCGGCCGGTCTTTTCTTGCGTGCGCAAATAGTTGTGGTGCTGCATACAGCGCGGGTGTTATGGGCTCGAGTGCCGATATCAACCGTGCAGTTTGGAATGCGGTGGGGCTTAGTACACGGAGACCTTGTACACCGAAAGCGCTTCGGTGACCGGCTGGAAGAACGTGATGCCACCGCTCCGGCAGTTTCCACTGCCACCGGAGGTCAGGCCGAGTGCCTTGGTGCCGTCGAACAGCGCGCCGCCCGAGTCGCCACCCTCAGCGCAGACGTTGGTCCGGATCAGCCCCCTCACCGTGCCTTCGGCGTAGTTCACCGTGGCGTTGAGCGCCGTCACGGTGCCGCTGTGGACCTTGGTGGTGCTGCCACTGCGCTTGACCGCCTCACCGACGAAGGCGTTGGCCGCCGAGGTGATGTCCTGGAAGCTGCCGTTGTACAGGTTGACGTCGCCGGGCGGGGTGCTGCCGTTGGTGTACTTCACGATCGCGTAGTCGTTGCCCGGGAAGCTGCTGCCCTGGTTGGTGCCGAGCAGCGCGGTTTTCGCGGAGTTGGAGTACCAGGTCGAGGCGACGTTCGCGCAGTGACCGGCGGTCAGGAAGAAGTACGCGCCGGCGCTGTTGCGCACGTTGAAGCCGAGCGAGCAGCGGTACGCGCCGCCGTAGATGGCGTCACCGCCGGAGATGTACTTGCGGAACGTGCCGGCGACCCGCTCGGTACGCACCGCGCTGCCGAACTGGGAGGTCACCGCGGTGACCCTGGCCAGCTTGGCGCCGGTCACCGTCTCATCCAGGGACACGACGACCTGGGAGGTCGCGGGATCCACCGACCACGCGGTGCCGGGGACGCGGGCGTGCTGGTCCAGCGCGCGGGTGACGTTGGCCAGCGCGGCGGCGCTGTGGGTCGCCGATGCCGACCCGGGGGCCGGGGCGGCCTGGGTGGCGGGTGCGAGGAGCAGGGTTCCTGCTGCCAGCGCGGTGATCGCGACGCCGATCGCGCCGGTTCGAACAGTGCGGGTGAGTCTCACTACGAGCCTCCTCATGGGGGTGAGCGGGCCGGGGTAGCTCGCTCAGGTGGCTCGGCAGGCTGTTCCGCTGAACAGGTGCGGTTGGGGGGAAAACCACACGAGCGCAGTGAAAGAGACCAATCCGAGATAGAGCTTGTTGTAGCAGATAAGAAGTGCAGACAAGATAAACAATCAGTGACTACAACGATTTACTCATTTCACATCTTGCTCCTGAGCCCCGTTTTTCACAGCGCTTCTCAACCTGCTCTCCCGAGCCGATGAAGGGACTAGAAGACGGTGACGCCGTACACCGCCAGCGGCTCGGTGACCGGCTGGAAGTAGGTCGTTCCGCCGTAGGTGCAGTTGCCACTACCACCTGAGGTCAGGCCCAGCGCCTTGCCGCCGTCGAACAGCGGGCCACCCACGTCGCCGCCTTCAGCGCAGATGTTGGTCCTGATCAGACCCCTGACCGGGCCCGTGGCGTAGTTCACCGTGACGTTGACCGCGGTCACAGTGCCGCTGCGGAGACCGGTGGCGCCGCCGCTGCGCTTCACCGGCTCACCGACATAGGCGGCAGCGGCCGACGTGATGTCATGGCTGGCGCCGTTGTAGATATTGACGGTGCCGAGCGGGGTGATGCCGGTGGCGTACTTCACGATCGAATAGTCCTTGTCCGCAGGACTGACGCCGGCCGTGGTCCCCAGCACCCGGGTGCGCGAGAAGTCGGAATAAACGACAGTGCCGACGCTGCCGCCGCATTGCCGGGAGGTCAGGAAGTAGTACACGTTGCTGCTGTTGCGCACATTGAAGCCGATCGCGCAGCGCCCCCATGAACCGGAGAAGGGGTCACCGCCCTGGGGGCTCGTAGCGCTGACGGTGAAGGCATGGGCTTGGTGCGGGCCCGGCTGGGGGACCGGCGCCGCGACCACGGCCGGGGTGACTGCCGATGGGGCGGCTTGGGCGGCGGGAGCGTGGAACAGGGCGCCCGCCGCCAGCATGCCGACGGTGACCCCGAGCGCGCCGGCGCGGACAGCTGTGCGGGTGGGTCTCACTGCGAGCCTCCTCATCCAGGGATGAGCGGCCGAATAGCGCGCCCATGGGCTCGGCAGGCCTTTTCACCGGTGCGCCACCAGAGCTGGCAGGGAAGCAGGAGAGGCTGTTGACGAACTCAGCCTGAGCGTATGCCTACTTATCCGGACAAGCTAGGCATCAGTGTCGAACCAGGAGCTCCACAGATTGGTGGCGGGACCCGTCTCCGACGGCTGCCGGGGCCCCGCGGCCGGCACGTCGGCCTGCCCACCGGACCACTCGATCCGAACGATCCCGCCGGCAGCCGGGCCGTCCCAGCCCGCCCACCCGACCTGCGAGGTCGCCGACTCGCCAGGACCGAGTTCGGCATAGCCGGGAAGCCTGAGCTCCAAGGTCATGATCGATTCGGCCTCAAGAGGGTTCCCGTCGGCATCCAGCGGGATGAGGTGGGGCTTGCCGGACAGCCGGACGCGGTGCTCGCTGACGTTGCGGGCCTGGAGCGCGCCCTTGAGAGCCCCGTCCTCGTCCTGCCAGTTGAGCGAGAACTCGACGTCGTCAGGCCCGGCCTCGGTGGCATCAGTATCGGTCATCCCTGCAGCATTCACCCTTCGCCCCGAGCGCGGCAACCCAGCCGCCGGCCGCACCGGGGTGACTGCACATGATGTGCATATGGTTGAGAGTTAATTTGATGTCCTCGTATTTTTCGCCGAAATTGATTGATGGTCTGTCCAGCTTCTTCATCGCGGGTTAGCCTGTGGACGCCGGTGAAATGCAGTCATTGACATCCATGCCGGCGGTCACAGAATTGGAGTTAGATCGTGATCGAGTCGGCACAGGCAGCGGGATCAGCACGCAGCCAGGTCCACCACAACGAGCTCACCGAGAAGTACCTGGCCGCGTTTCAGGCCAGCGGGCTGAAGGCGAGTGAGTTTCACGCCGCCGTGCAACCGGTCACCGTGGGCACCCACTTCGACGGCCGCTGCCTGACCCGACCCGGCTTGCTGGAACGCGAGCAGGTGCGGCGGCTCGAGGCCGACCTCGAGACGCTGTTCCGATGCGTGACCGGCCTGCCCGACCGCCTCTTCGGCGGCGATCTCGGAGCATTCGCGCTGGCCACCGGGGTGCCCCAGCAGCAGGTGGACGCGATCGTCCGGGGCCGCGGCAACGCGCCGAGCCGGCTGTCGCGGGCCGACCTCTACGTCGATGACACCGGCTTCAAGGTGCTGGAGCTGAACATGAGCGCCGCCCTGGGCGGCATCGACAGCGGCGGCCTGATCCGGGCGATGCTGGCGCAGCCGTTCCTGGCCGAGTTCGCCGCCGAGCACAACCTGGGCTATGTCGACACCATGGTCGAGGTCGGTCAGACCTTGCTCGCCGAATGCTGCGCCAGCCCGGACGCCCGCCCCACTGTGGCGTTCTGCGACTGGCCGGCCAGCTACCCCGAGCTGGAATCGCAACTGCACAAGAACGCGGCCGCCCTGACCAAGCTCGGCATGGATGCTTTCGCCTGCCACCTCGGGCAATTGCGGGTCGACGAGCAGTTCGACGTGTGGCTGGGCGAGCGCAAGGTCGACGTCATCTACCGGCTGTTCCTGATCGAGGACCTGCTCGACCCCACCGGCCCGGCGCTGATCGAGCCGGTGCTCAGGGCCGCCGAGCGGGACAAGGTGAAGATCTTCTCGCCGATGGACGCCGAGCTCTACGGCAGCAAGGGCGCGCTGGCGCTGCTGTCCGACGAGGCCAACCGCGGCGTGTTCAGCGATGAGGAGTTGGACTGCCTGGACCGGATCCTGCCCTGGACCCGGACGGTCCGGCACGGGCCGGTGACGGTGGCCGGTCGCACCGTACTGCTCGAGGAGTACGCCATCGCCGAGCGCGAGGAGCTGATCCTCAAGCCGGTGATGCTGCACGGCGGCGCCGGCGTGACACCGGGCTGGCAGACCGAGCCCGAGAAGTGGGCCAGGCTGCTGGAGGAGTCAATGAACGAGCAGTTCGTGCTGCAGCGGCGGATCCACCCGCACACCGAGCTGTTCCCCTCCGACGACGGCCTCACCGAGTGGCTGCTCGTGTGGGGCGCCTTCCTCGGCGCCCGCGGCTACTCCGGGATGTACCTGCGGGGCGGCCCGGCCGAGTCCCAGAACGCGGTGCTGAACATGGTGTCCGGCGCGACCGGCTCCTGCTGCTTCCACGAACTGGGCTGAGAGCCCGAACCCGACCTGAGCGCGGCTGATCGCGGCTCCCCCGGCGGCACTGGCCGTGGCGGGGGAACCGCGATCAATGCTCGCGCCTCAGCGGCGGACGGTGGCCACCGTCGGGTGGGTCCGCTGGTACTCGGCCGCCACCCGCACCAGCTGCATCAGGCCTGAGGCGTACTCCATCGCCTCAGCGTGGGCCTCCGCATACGGTGGCTGGAAACCGACGCCCTCCCACTCCCGGGTCGCGGAGTTCCAGAGGAAGCTGCCGACCTCGAAGTCCCACGCGAAGATGCCCTGCTCGTAGTACAGCTGGTCGGCCGAGTTTCCGGCCGCCGAGTACAGCACGTCGGCGAGCGGCCCGGTGAACGCCGGCCAGGTGACCGTTCCGCGATAGGCCGCGATCGACGTCACGATCTGCCGCGCGGCCGCCTGGAAGTGCGCCGACTCCTCGATCGAGGGACGCGGCAGGGTGATCCGGCCATCGAGCTTGTACGCCCCCGGCGGCCACATGAAGGCGCCTCCGTAGGAGTGCACGTTCATCGCGTACTTGATGTTCGGATGCGCCTTTGCGAAGGCGATGATGTTGCGGCTCTCCGGCTCCGACAGCTCCGCCGGGCCCGAGGACACCTCGTTCAGGCAGTCCAGACTGGCGCCGAAGTAACCGTCGAACAGCGATCCGACCGCGTAGTTGCGGTTGATGTCCACGCCCCAGTCATTGCGGTGGACCGGGTCGCGCTGCGCGCCCGTGCAATAGTTGCGCAGGTTCTTGCGCTGCATGTTGAAGTCGTGGAACGAGTAGTTGGCGCCGTCGGGGTTGGTGACCGGCACCACGAAGACGTCGACCTGGTCGAGCAGCGCGCGGGTCTTCGGGTCCGTGGCGTAATTGGCCAGCAAACGCTCGGCGAACTCCATCGTGACCAGCGGCGTCGCCCACTCGCGCGCGTGCTCCTGCGAGTAGGCCAGCACCCCGATGCGGGAGCCGTCGCGGTGCGCGCCGATCCGCAGCGCCTGCACCGTCCACGGCGCGCGCGGGACCTCGGGACCTGCCTTGAGACGGTCGCTCAACACGGTCGGTCCGGCGACCGGCATGATCTTGCCGGCCGAGCCGTTCTCGACGAAGGCGCGGAAGGTGGATCCGAGCCGGTCCCTGATGATGGCCGCGACCTGGCCGGTGGTGCTGGTGACGGCGCGGTTCTTTCCGGTGGCCAGGGTGACGGTGAGGACGCGCTTTGCGTAGCGCGCGGTGAGCGGATGGTTCGGCCCGGTCGGCTTGATGGTTCGGACCTGCACGCCGTTGCCGCCCTGGTCGCCGAACTGCCTGGTCTCCACGACGATCGCGGCCTTGGCCGGATCGCCGAGGTAGCCCGAGGCCGTGCGGCGGTAGCCCTGGGTCTTGTTCGGCAGGTTGATCACGTCGAGCAGGGACGGGTACTGACGCGCCAGTCGCTGGATGCGCGCCTTGACGTCCGTCGGAGTCATGTACTGGGTGATGAAGTCCTGCTGGTAGCCGGTCGGCGTCGGCGGGGGTTTCGCGCCGAGCCAGGCCCGTGGGGTCATCTGAGCGCTACCGCCGCGGCTCGACCTCGCTGTCAGCGACACCGGCTTGGCCGGCACCGGCTCCGGGAAGAACACGTAGTGGTGCTGGTACTCGTTGGCGTCGACGTAGCGCTGCAATGCGAAGGAGCCGGTCCTGCCATCGGCAGTGCGCCAGGTGATGGTGATCTGGACGTCGGGATCCTCGGTCGCGGTGGTGGCGACCTTGGCGCTGACGAAGGTCTGGCCCTTGCTCGTCCACCAGTAGCCCTGCTGGAAGTGCAGGGTGTCGGTGTTGACGGCGGTGGGGCCGGCCATGACGGTGGCATCCGCCGCCGCGAGACCGGTCCTGGCCGAGGCCTGGCCGGCCTTGGCCCGCGCGGCCTGCACGCTCTCGGCGTACCTGGCCGTGCCGTCCCCCTCGCGTTGGATGATCCGGACGAGACGGGCTCCCCGGCTGGTCAGCGTGGCAAGCCGCGCGCCGGTGACCACCAGGTCGACCCGGTAGGCGCCGCCGGGCAGCTTGCGCACCGGCAGGTCGGTGCCGGATGCGATCAGCGCCTCGGCTTGGGCCCGGTTGGCCACCTGCAGGGTCACCAGCGCGGTGTCGGCCGGCGCCAGCTGCGCCGCGGCCGGTTTGGCCGGGGTGACCGGCGCCGATCCCGCCGTGTCAGTCACCCCCAGGGCGACGGTGCTCATGGCGAGTGCGATGACGAGATAACGAGAACGACGCATGGAACCTCCAACCGATGTGCAGATGGCGGCCTAACCTACGCGCGGCTATATATATCTGGCAATTGTCGGTTTTTAATACAAATCTCGATAACAATTCTTGCTGGCCACAAGGCCGTTTCTTCGGGTTCGAGCGTCGCCTGATACCGACTTTGATAACGATCCCGACGGGCTCTCACGCAGTGCCGCGGGCGATGTCGAAGCTGCGCAGGGTCGCCGACTTCGGCGCCAGCGCGTCCCATCCGCCGGTCAGCTCGAAGACGGCGACGCCGCTGGTCGGGTAACCGGCCCGCAGCCGCTGGCGAGCGTCCCGATCGCCCTGACCGTCGTCCAGCGTGATGGCGAACTCCGCGAACGAGGGGTTGTGCCCCACCAGCGCCAAACAGCCGATGGCGCCGGCCTCGGCCTCGGCGTCAGCGACGACCTGGAACAGCGTGGCCACGTCGTTGTGATAGACCCGCTCGTCGACGAGGACTTCGACCGGAACGGCAAGACCGGCCCGCACCGCGTCCCAGGTCTGGCGCACCCGCCTGGCCGGTGACAGCACCGCACGGTCGGGCACGACACCGGCCCGGGCCAGCAGCCGACCCGCGGCCGCCGCGTCGGACTCACCGCGAGGAGCCAGCGGGCGTTCGAGGTCGACCGCGCCGGCCTCGGCCTTCGCGTGCCTGATCAGGATGAGCCGCCGTCCGGTCACCGGGGGAGTCTGGCAGATCCAGGCGGCAGGGGCCCACGCCTGACAGGGATAGCTGGCCCGAAAAGCGCCGCAGTCACCGTTACCGATACTTGTCTTTTTTATTGGTAACAGAGGGTAGTCATACGGTTACATCCGTGTCATCATTTCACCCTGCATCCGCCTTTGCGAGGCATTTCTACCGTTTCCAGCCCAAGGAGAACCCGTGAGATTGAGGTCTGAAGAAAGCGTCCAGCCGCGCCGGCTGCGCAGGATGATGACGGCATTAGCCGTGGCTGTGGGCGTCAGCGCCGCCATGATGGCCGCGCCGACGGCGGCACACGCCATTCCACCCGGCGGCTGGTGCTTCAACGCGTGGTACGACGTGGCGAGTGTCGGCAGCGTCGCCCACACGCCCCTGATCCCGACCAGGAGCTTCCAGAACAGCAGCAGCAGCACCACAGTCACCTGGAACGAGAGCTACTCCCACACCGCCACCTACACCTCCACCTACTCGACCACCACCACGTTCACGGGCGGCGTCAGCCTCGGCATCGTCACTCTCGGGGTGAACTCGGCGCAGACCAGGACCACCAGCACCAGCATCACCGTGAACACGACCTCGTCCTTCAGCGCGCCGGTCCCGCCGCTCACCACCGCCTACGCGACCTACGGCACCTACAAGCTCCAGACCTCCGGGACGTACTACAAGGAGCGTTACGGCTGCGACGACGGCAGCTACTACACCATCCAGAGTGGGGCGCTGACCGCGTACACCCTGACCAGCATCGGTTGGCACTACTGGGATTCGAGGGGCTCGTCCAGCGAGCTGTAATGCGCTGAACCGTGAAGGGAGCCGTCTCGTCAGCTCTGGCGGCCCCTTCACGGTTCGCGCGCCTGTTCCGCATTTTATCCATGATTCGAAGGCATTCCACCTATTCGCCAGTCCGAGGGAGAAATTTACGTGAGGATCAGATCAGCAAAGAGTGCCCACCCGCGCCGGCTGCGCAGGACCGTGACAGCAGTGGCCGCGGCTGTCGGCGTCAGCGCCGGCATGATGGCAATGCCAACGGCGGCCTACGCCAACGTGCCGATCGGCGGCTGGTGCTACAACAACTGGTACGACGTGCAGAATGTCGGCAGCGTCACCCAAACGCCCGTCATCCCGACCAGGAGCTTCCAGAACGGCAGCAGCAGCACCACGGTCACCTGGAACGAGAGCTACTCCCACACCGCCACGTACAGCACCACCTACTCGACCACCACCACGTTCTCGGGCGGGATCAACCTCGGCATCGTCACTCTCGGGGTGAACTCGGCGCAGACAAGGACCACCAGTAGCAGCATCACCGTCAACACCACCTCGTCCTTCAGCGCGCCGGTCCCGCCGCTCACCACCGCGTACGCGAGCTACGGCACCTACAAACTCCAGACCTCCGGGACGTACAACCAGACCCGTTGGGCCTGCGACGAAAGCATGGCCAGCCGCTACCCCACGACGACCAAGAGCGGGGCGCTGACGGCGTACAGCCTGACCAGCGTCGGTTGGCGCTACTGGGACTCGCAAGGCTCGTCCAACGATCTGTGACGCGCTGAACCAGCCGTCGCGTCGGCGGCTGTCCGGCTTCTCTGAGAACGCCCACGTCCAAGCCTGGACGTGGGCGTTTTCAGCGCTAAGCTTGCTCTGGGCACGTGCACGATTTGGTCGGATTTACCCGTACAACCCGCGAACGGCCCGTCGCATCCGCCGCGTTCCGTTTGAGGAGTAACGATGCCCCGTCGTCGCCGTACCCGGTCCACCCTCGGCGCGAGCCTCGCCGCCGGCATGATGGCGGCAGCCGCCCTGATCGCGGTGGTGTTCACCGGCGCCGCGCCGGCAGCCGCGGCCGGCACCCCGCCGCGCGGCGACGTGATCGCCAACCTCTTCGAGTGGAACTGGAGCTCGGTCGCCAACGAGTGCACCACCGTGCTCGGCCCCAACGGCTATGGCGGGGTCCAGGTGGCGCCGCCGCAGGAATCGGTGACCCTGGGCAGCGCGGGCCACCCGTGGTGGGAGGTCTACCAGCCGGTCAGCTACCAGATCAGCGGCCGGCTGGGCAACCGCGCGGCGTTCGCGGCCATGGTCACCGCCTGCCACAACGCCGGAGTCAAGGTCTACGCCGACGCGGTGCTCAACCACATGACCGGCCAGGGAAACACCGGCTACGCCGGCACCACGTTCACCAACAAGTACACCTACCCGGGGCTGTACGGCAGCCAGGACTTCCACCACTACCCCGGCGACTGCCCCAACGCCGACGGCCAGATCCACGACTACAACAGCCAGACCCAGGTGCAGAAGTGCGAGCTGCTCCAGCTCTCGGACCTGCGCACCGCCAGCTCCTACGTGCGCGGCAAGCTCGCCGCCTACCTCAACGACCTTCTCAGCCTGGGCGTCGACGGGTTCCGCCTCGACGCCGCCAAGCACATCAACGCCGCCGACATCGCCGCCATCAAGGCCCAGCTGAGCCGTCCCAACTTCCTCTACCAAGAGGTCATCCCCGGCGGAGCGGTCGACTGGCCCGCCTACCACGCCAACGGCAGCGTCCTGGAGTTCACCTACGGCAGGAAGCTCAAGGAGCAGTTCCAAGGCAGCATCGCCAACCTGCAGACGTTCGGCCAGAGCTGGGGCATGGAGCCGAGCAACAAGTCCGTCACCTTCGTCGACAACCACGACACCGCCCGCGACGGCTCGACGCTCAACTACAAGCACGGCTCGACCTACCAGCTGGCCAACATCTTCTCCCTGGCCTGGGGGTACGGCGCGCCGCAGGTCTACTCCAGCTTCACCTACTCAGGCCACGACCAGGGGCCGCCGTCCGCCTCCACCGGCATGGTCACGGCCGCCGACTGCGGCAGCATCGGCACCTGGCTGTGCCAGCACCGCCAGCAGGCGACGCTGGGCATGGTGGGCTGGCACAACGCGGTGGCCGGCAAGCCGGTGGCCAACTGGTGGAGCGACGGCAACAACGTCATCTCCTTCAGTCGCGGCTCGGCCGGCTTCGTGACGATCAACAACACCTACGCCGCGGTGACCCGAACCTTCACCACCGGAATGGCCGCCGGCACGTACTGCGACGTGATCCACGGCAGCGCCTCCGGCACCACCTGCACCGGCCCGCTGGTCACCGTGAACAGCTCGGGCGCGGCCACCATCACGGTGCCGGCGCAGAGCGCGGTCGCCTTCCACAGCTACTCCACCGCCAGCACCAGCAGCGCGGTCGCGGTGAGCTTCAACGTCAACGCGCCCACCGCCTACGGCCAGAACGTGTTCCTGGTCGGCGATCACCCGCTGCTGGGCGTCTGGAACACCAACCTGGCCACCGCGCTGTCCTCAGGCGGCTACCCGGTCTGGTCCGGCACCGTGTGGCTGCCGAAGAACACCGCCATCCAGTTCAAGTACATCAAGAAGAACCCGGACGGCTCGGTCACCTGGGAAGGCTTGGGCAACCGGACGGCGAACACCGGCGCCGGCTCGACGCTGACCCTGAACAACAGCTGGCAATAGCCGGGAGTCCACTCGACTGGTCAGGCCCTCAGCCGCTCGACCTGCTGGCCGGTGAGGTCAGCGATGAGTTCGAAGTCCTTGTCAAGATGCAGAACGACCAGGCCTGCGAGCTCAGCCGTTGCCGCGATGATCAGATCCGGAATCGAAGGCGCTCGGTGGAGGCCTCGATCAGCCAACTGCAGGAGAACCTCGACGGCGCGGTCCTCGATGGCCGGCGTGAGGTACTCCACCGGCATGGATGCCAACGGAGCTTCGAGGAAGGCGGACCGAATCTCACTTCCGGATCTACCTGAGTACCCGACTTCCAGCCGGGTCACGGTGGAAATCCGAACCAGTCCTCGCTCGATCCGACCCGCCCAGTCCTCAGCATCCACGCTTGCTGTCAGGCGGATGAGGGCCGACTTGTCAATGAGCCAAGGTGTCAGGTCCACGCCTGATCCATCACGTCCGGATCAGCGAGGTCGGCAAAAGATCGTGAGAACGCATCGAGGTCAGCGACAGCCACCCGCAGCCGGGACGACGCGGCGTCCTGAGCCAACCGCCTGCGAACGTACTCACTGCGCGACAGTCCCAACCTGCGGGCATGGGAGTCGATCGCCGCGATCACCTCGTCGGGCACGTCTCGGATCAGCACATCGCTCATTCTGGCCTCCTGCGCGATATCATACGCTATCACGCTAAGTGATCTTAGCGAGCGGCTTCCAGGCGGGCCAGGTCCGCGGCGCCCACCAGCCCCGCCTGCGGGCCCAGCTCGGCCAGCAGGATGTCGGCCGCCGGCCGGAAGCCGCGACCGGTGAGGCTCTCGCCGAACGCCTGCCGGGCCGGGCCCAGCAGCAGGTCACCGGCCTCGGACACCCCGCCGCCGATCACGAACACCGTCGGGTCGATCACCGCCGCCAGGTTGGCCAGGCCCCGGCCCAGCCAGCGTCCCATCGCGGTGTAGATCTCTACCGCCGCCGGATCGCCCTCCCGGGCCGCCTGGGTGACCAGCTGGCCGGTGAGCTGGTTCAGATCACCGCCGGCCAGCCTCATCAGGTGCTCGGCGCCCACCGGCGAGACGTCTGCCAGCTCGCGGGCGTCGCGGGCCAGCGCCCGGCCCGAGGCGTACATCTCCCAGCAGCCCCGGTTGCCGCAGGCGCACCGGCGCCCGTCCGGAACCACGCTCATGTGCCCGTACTCGCAACCCACCCCGTATGCGCCGCGGAAGAGCACGCCGTCCAGCACCAGGCCGCCGCCGATCCCGGTGCCCATGGTGACCATCACCGCCACCCGGGCCCCGCGGGCCGCGCCGTAGCGGTATTCGGCCCAGGCCGCGGCGTTGGCGTCGTTCTCCACCACCACCGGCACCCCGATGGCCTGGGCCAGCGCGTCGCGCAACGGCTCGTCCCGCCAGGCCAGGTGCGGGGAGAACAGCACGGTGGCCCGGTCGTTGGCGATCCAACCGGCCGCGCCGATGCCCACCGCGGACACCGGGTGCCGCGCCGACAGTTCGTTGACCACCTCGGCGATGACGGCCTCGGTCCTGGCGACGTCGCTACCCGGGGTCGGGCGCCGGGTGCTGTCGATCACCCGGCCCTGGTCGTCCACCACTCCGGCGGCGACCTTGGTGCCGCCGATGTCGACGCCGATCGCCAGCGGCATCAGCGACCGCCGGCGGCAGGACGGTCAGCCCCGCAGGTCACGCGGGGCGCCATCGCCGGTTTCGACGCGCCTCTTCAACTCCTTGAGCGCGGTGTCCATCACGACCTTCTCAGCCTTGCGCTTGAGCATGCCCAGCATCGGCATCGCCAGGTCGACGGCGAGGTTGTAGGTCACCTCGGTCGCGCCGCTGCCGACCGCCTTGAGGGTGTACGAGCCGCGCTGGGACTTCTGCATCTGGCCGGTGACCAGCGTCCAGGACACCTTCTGGTCATCGCTCCAGTCATAGGCGAGCTCGTAGTCGTCGCGGATCACCCCGGCATCGATCTTGAAGGCGACCTGCCGGGCCCGGCCGTCGGGGCCCGGCACGGTGACCTCGGCGGACTTCACCGACTTGGCCCACTGCGGGTAGGCATCGAAATCGGCGATCACCGCCATCACAGCGGGCGGGGCTGCGTTGATGGTGATCGACTGGGTTGACTCATCGGCCATGGGGCGAAGGTTACCGCCGAGTTCACCGAGCGGCTGAGGGCGACCCGCGACTGCCGTGTCACCCGGCCCGGCTGCCGGCTTCCAGCTCGTCCTTGAGCCGCCAGAACACCTGCTTGGCGTGCCAGCCGGCGCGCCGGCTCCAGCGGCGGGCCGCCCGGGCCGGCAGCCGCTGGCCGCCGGCCGGCTCCAGCCGCACGAAGTGATGCAGGATGACACCGTCCTTGAACGGCTCGAGCCAGATCTCCACCGTTCCCGACAAGGCCGGCCAGCCGCTGCCCGGCGCCGGCGCCGCCGCGAACTGGACCCCCTTCAGGCCGCGGTTCCGGGTCACGGTGAGCCGCAGATAGGGCCACCAGGACGGCCAGTTCACCGGATCGGCCACCGCGGCGGACACCCTTGCGACCGGCGCGTCGATCCAGGTTTGATCTATCAGGTGGACTTGCGGCTGCATTCGGGCAGGATGGCATGTCGGGCGGGTGATCGTTGGACTACCCTGCCGCCCGGGCTACTGTGCACCAACACATCTGCGAGAGGGCAAATCGAATGCGTGAGCTGACCATTCCAAGCGCAGGTGCGCCGCCACAGAACAGCGCCGCCCAGTACGTCTTCGACAATGCCCGAACGCGGCCTGACCTGGTGTCGCTGAAGGTCCGTGGCGACGACGGCTGGAGCGAGGTGACGGCCGCGGAGTTCGCCGAGCAGGTGCTCGGCGTGGCGCGGGGCCTGATCGCGAGCGGCATCCAGCCCGGTGACCGGGTCGCCCTGATGAGCAAGACCCGCTACGAGTGGACGCTGTTCGACTTCGCGATCCTGGCCGTCGGCGGCGTGGTCGTGCCGATCTATGAGACGTCCTCGGCCGAGCAGGTCGAGTGGATCCTGTCCGACTCCGACGCCGAGTCGGTGGTGGTCGAGAGCGCCGCGCACGCCGCGCTGGTCGAGCAGGCGCGCGACCAGACGCCCCGGCTGCGCCAGGTCTGGCAGATCGACGGCGGCGCGGTCGCCGAGCTGACCGCGGCCGGCGCCGCGGTCGAGGCCGACCAGGTGCACGCCCGGCTGGCGGCCACCAAGCCCGCCGACCTGGCCTCGCTGATCTACACCTCCGGCACCACCGGCCGCCCCAAGGGCTGCGAGCTGACCCACTTCAACTTCCTGGCCGAGGTGTCGGAGGTGGCCAGCGGGCTGGGCAACCTGTTCAACGCCAACAGCTCGACGCTGCTGTTCCTGCCGATCGCCCACGTGTTCGGGCGGGCCATCGAGATGGGCGCCATCGCCACCGGGTGCACGTTGGGCCACACCGCCGACCTCAAGAATCTGATCGCCGACTTCGCGGTCTACCAGCCCAGCTTCGTGCTGAGCGTCCCCCGGGTCTTCGAGAAGGTCTACAACACCGCCAAGCAGCGCGCCCACGGCGACGGCAAGGGAAAGATCTTCGACCGGGCCGAAGCCGTCGCGATCGCGCACTCCGAGGCGATGGACAGCGGCCACGCCGGCCTGGGGCTGCGGTTGCAGCACAAGGTGTTCGACAAGCTGGTCTACTCCAAGCTGCGGGCCGCGCTCGGCGGCCAGTGCACCGCGGCCATCTCAGGCGGTGCGCCGCTGGGAGCCAGGCTCGGGCACTTCTTCCGCGGCATCGGCGTGACGATCTACGAGGGCTACGGCCTGACCGAGACCACCGCCGGCGCCTGCCTCAACGTCGAGGACAAGATCAAGGTCGGCTCGGTCGGCCGCCCGGTCGCCGGCATGAGCGTCCAGATCGCCGATGACGGCGAGATCCTGCTGGCCGGCCCGGTGGTCTTCGAGGGGTACTGGAAGAACCCGACGGCGACCGCCGAGGTGCTGGAGGACAGGGACGGCAAGACCTGGTTCCACACCGGTGACATCGGTGAGATCGACGACGACGGCTTCGTCACGATCACCGGACGCAAGAAGGAGCTGATCGTCACCGCGGCCGGCAAGAACGTGGCGCCTGCGGTGCTGGAGGATCGGGTCCGGGCGCACTGGCTGATCAGCCAGTGCCTGGTGGTCGGTGACCAGCAGCCGTTCATCGCCGCCCTGATCACCCTGGACCCCGAATCGCTGCCGACCTGGGCCGAGAAGGCCGGCAAGGGCGAGCTCAGCATCGCCGAACTGGCGCAGGACCCGGAGCTGCACGCCGAGGTCCAGCAGGCAGTCGACGACGCCAACAAGGCGGTGTCCCAGGCCGAGGCGATCAAGAAGTTCACCATCCTGTCCGAGGACTGGACCGAGGCCGGTGGCCAGCTGACCCCGTCGCTCAAGCTCAAGCGCAACCTGGTGATGACCGAGTGCTCCGGGGAGATCGCTGCCCTGTACTCGGGGTCGAGCCGGAGCTGAGCGGCTCAGCGGTTGTAGTCCGCTCGGGCGTTGAGCGGCTACGGCCCGCTGAGCGGACTGCAGCCGCCGAGGTGCCGACCGGCTACAGCCGCAGCAGGTCGGCCAGCCGGTCGGCCGCGGTGCTCCACTGCCAGGACTGCTCGGTCCAGTGCCGGCCTGCCGTGCCCATCGCGGCGGCCCGCTGAGGATTGACGAGCAGGCCGCTGACCTTGTCAGCGACCACCGCGACGTCGTGGCCGTCCACCACCAGCCCGGTGATCCCCTGCCGAACCGTCTCCGGAGCGCCGCCGGAGTTCCCGGCGATGACCGGCAGGCCGGTCGCCGAGGCTTCCAGGAACACGATCCCCAGCCCTTCGACGTCCATGCCCAGCCGCCGGGTCCGGCACGGCATGGCGAACACGTCACCGGCGGCGAAGTGCTCGGGCAGATCGGCGGCCGGCACCGGACCGGTGAACACCACCTGCTCGGCCACGCCGGCGCGCTGGGCCAGGGCGCGCAGCCGCTTCTCGTACGGGCCGCCGCCGACGATCAGCAGCGCCGCCTGCTCGACCCTGGCCAGGATGGCCGGCATCGCCTGGATCAGCACGTCCTGGCCCTTGCGGGGCACCAGCCTGGACACGCACACCACCACCGGGCGATCGGCCAGACCGTGCCGCTGCCGGACCGCGGCGCCGGAGACCGCCGGGCTGAAGGTGTCGAGGTCGACCCCGGGGGCGAGCTGCACCAGGGTGGCCCGCGGGCCGAACGCGCCGGCCAGCTGCTGGCGGGTGTACTCGGCGAGGTAGGTCACCACGTCGACCTGGTTGCCGATCCGGCGCAGCGCCTGGCGGGCCGCCGGCAGCATCGCCCAGCCGGCCTCGTGCCCGTGCGTGCTGGCCACCATCCGCTGCACGCCGGCCCGCCGGAGCGGCCCCGCCAGCAGGCCCAGCGGCGCGGAAGCCCCGAACCAGACCGAGGTGCTGCCGAAATCGCGGCGGGCCTGCAGCACCCGGCCCCGGGCTGCGGGCGTGGGGATCAGCAGGCCACCCGGATGGCGGCGAACCGGAAAGTCCTGCTCGGCGTCGAACGCCGCGGCGCCCGGGTAGTCCGAGGTGTAGACGGCCACCTGGTCGGCCGGCAGCCTGCGGGCCAGCTCGTGGACGAAGGACTGGATGCCGCCCTGCCGCGGTGGAAAGTCATTGGTGACGATCAGCAGCTTGCGGGTGCTCATCGCAGCTGGCCGACCAGGTAGGACCGCCAGGCCGCGGTGAAGGCAGCCAGGTCGGTGCGCAGCACCTGACGCAGCCCGAGGGCCACCGCGGTGGCCGGATCGGTGCGGGCAGCCGCGGCCACGACCCGGTAGAACCGCACCAGGCCGGCCTGGCCGGCCCGGTCCGCGATCAGCCGGCAGGCAAGCCAGGACTTCTCGTAGGCCTGGGGCAGCCGGCTGCCGCCGGTGAACTCGGCGTCGGCCGGCAGCGCCGCCGGCACCTGCCCGGCCCGCACGTCGGCGGCCAGCTCGGTGGCGGTGCGGCTGACCGACAGCCCGGAGCCGAGGTTGCCGACATAGTCGGCCAGTCCCTCGATCAGCCAGGTGGGCATCTGGTCGGAGGTGACCGACCTGGCCGCGATATGGGTCAGCTCGTGGCTGATCAGCAGCCGGCGACCGGCGGCGTCCAACCGCCCGAGGGTGCTCGGGTTGAGCACGATCCGGGCGCCGAGCACGGTGCCGTCCGGGCGCACCTGGTCAGCGACCGTCACGGCGGCCAGGTCGGTGCTGTCGGTGTCGTCCCCGGTGACCGCCGCGAACTCCTCGGCGGTGTCGGGGATCAGCACCGCAACCTGGTCGTTGAAGTCGCGGCCCCAGACCCGCGTGACGGCCGGCAGCGACTTCTCGACCAGGTCGGCTAACACCGGCCCATCCTGCCGGTGCGCCGGGTGGGTCAACACCAAGGTGTGCGCGCCACGCCGGACCAGCAGCTGCCCGAAGTCCCACGGACCGCGCCAGGACGCGCCGCCGGCGGCTGCCACGTCGTCATCGGCCGCCAGCTTCCAGCTGTTCCCGCGCCGGACGCCGGTCAGCCACAGCTGCTTGCCGGTCGGCGCCGGATCGACGCCGGCCAGGGCGTACTGCAGTTCAACGTGCACGATCACCACCGGGCCGCCCAGCCGGGCCGCCGCAGGGGCCAGCACGTTCGGATCGGTGACCGGTGCGACCAGGACGTAGCGCCAGCTGGCAAGCGGCACCTGCGCCAGGTTGGAGAACACCTGCCGCTGGCGCCCGGTGTAGCCGGCCGCGGCCGGCGACTGGTCCAGGTCTTGTGCCCAGGCCCGGGCGTCCCGGTCGATCAGGGCGTCGGCGTGCCGGTTCAGCACGCTCAGCACGGCGGCGACGTCGGCGGAGTCCGGCGCGCCGGTCGGGGCGGCTTCGGGCGGCGACGTGCGGACCTGCCGGACCAGCAGGACTGCCAGCCCGGCGAGCACCAGCACCAGCACCAGGCCGGTCAGCCGGCGGCTGGCCGTGCGTCGGGACGGCCGAACGGGCGGGACCGTCACCGGTTCCCGCCCGTTCGATTCAGCTGACTGGCTCACCCGACGTCGTTCACCCGACCCGGACGGCCCCTGAGTACTCGCTCATGTAGGAGATCGAGGACATCTTGACCACGTCACCGGTGGTCGGGGCGTGGATCATCATGCCGTCCCCGACGTAGAGCCCGACGTGATAGGCCGGGGATCCGAAGAACACCAGGTCACCCGGCTGCAGCTCACCGCGGCTCACCGACCTGCCACTGCCCTGCTGCGCCGCGGCGTTGTGCGGCAGGCTGACACCGCCCGCGCGCCAGGCCCAGGCGGTCAGGCCGGAGCAGTCGAAGCTGCCCGGACCGCTGCCGCCCCAGGAATAGGGCTTGCCGAGCTGCGCGCGGGCCTCAGAGATGGCCGCGCCGGCGCCACGGGATGACGACCGAGCCGGCGGCGCCGCCTGAGGAGCGGGAGCGGGGTTCGCAGCGACCACCCTCGGCGTCGGCGCTGCTTGCGCTGCTTGCGTTGTCCGCGCCGCCTGGGTCACCGCTCGGTTCACCACCCGCGCGACGACTGCCGGGGTCGGCTGCGGAACCGGGTTGTGGTACCTGGCCCGCTCGGCGGCGGTCAACGTGGCCAGCAGCGCCTTGTACTTGCGCACCTGCTTGGTGAGCTCGGCCTGCCGCTTGCCGATCAGGGCCCGCTTCTCGACGGCTGTGGCCACCGCGGCCTTGGCCTGAGCGGCGGCGGCGTCCGAGGACGCGATCGCCTTCGTCGCCGTCCGCGCCACCGTGCTCTGGTGCTGGGTCAGCAGGTTCATCGACTGGATGGTCTGCAGGTAGCCGTCGGTGGAGCTGCTGGCCAGCAGGGCAGCGGTCCGGCTGAACGAGGCGGCCTTGTACTGGGAGGCCAGCGAGGCGGCCAGCAGTCGCTGGGCGGTGCGGGCCCGCGCCTGGGCGGCGGTCGCGGCCTGGGTGGCCTGGGCCGCCGTGCGCTGGGCCGTCCGGACATCGATGTGGGCCTGGTTCAGCTGCTCAGCCAGCTTCTCGCTGGACTTGGCAAGCTCATGCAGCTTGGCGGTCACCTGCGTGGTGGTCTTGGGCGCCGGGGCCTCCGGGCGCGGTACAGCCTGGACAGCCTGCGGCACCGTCAGCAAGGCGCCGGTTACGACCAGGGAAGCAAAAAGGGTGCGGGCGAGCCGCGTGACACGAGTTAACGCCACAGTTGGCGGAACTCCTCTTCCACTCGACCGCCTACCGAGTTAGCTGTCGGGTTCGGGCTTGGAAGTTGCCCTACGGAAGAAGTCCGCACCGAGCGTAAACGCTCCGTGCTCCCCCGATTCACCCCAGAAAACCTGGGTCCCCGGTTCGGCAATCAGCTGCAGACTTAGGTACGCGGTAGAGCGCTGTCTGCTCTGCTGATCGGTGCCGACTCGGCGGTGCTTCCGGTGCCTCCCGTCGGGAGGCGGGAACCGGAAGATCTCGGAAAGATTACGTGACGCTCTTGCCGGTAAGCAATCGGGCCTGGCCGTGTCGGAGTGGCAATTCTCACCCGCCCACCTCGCAAATCAGGCAATAGCGGTGTGAACCCCAGGTAAATCTTCTGGAGGTCGGGTGGGCACCAGCCGCAACGGAGGTAGCAGCCCCCCGCTGGCCAGCGCGCCGAGCGCGTCCTGCTCGGCGCTGTCGAGTTCGACGGCACCGCGGTGCGGACCCAGCAGGACGGCTACCACGCAATCTCCACAGCTGATGTCGCGGGCCGCGCAGCTGTCACAGTCGATGAGCATTTCTCTTCCACCTTTCCTGGCCGGCGGCTGTACTCCCGCAGGATGGCTACACCGTAGAAAGGGGCACTGACAGTTTTGAGCTGAGCGAGCGGCCGAGCCGACTGCCGCCGGAAGTGGGGCCGCGGCATCGCGTAGCGATTTCAGACGTCCCGCCGGACGAAATCGCTACCCGTCGGGGGCGGGACATCCCGAGGGTCGCCCGCCTTACCGACCTGCCGAGGTCACGAGTTCGGCGCTGCGGCTGCCTTTCGTCGGACCTCATCGCTAACGTGTTCGATTGTGACCGCGATGACCCGGGGCCAGCTCAGCCTCGACTGCCTCGACGAGCCGTTGCTGGCGACGACCTTCGTGGTGGTCGACCTCGAGACCACCGGCGGCGCCTCGATGACGGACTCGATCACCGAGATCGGCGCGGTCAAGGTGCGGGCCGGCGAGGTGATCGGCGAATTCGCCACCCTGGTCGATCCCGGCATGCCGATCAGCCCGTTCATCAGCGTGCTCACCGGTATCACCGACCGCATGGTGGCCACCGCCCCGTCGATCGCCTCGGTGCTTCCCTCCTTCCTGGAATTCGCCGCCGGCGCGGTGCTGGTCGCCCACAACGCGCCCTTCGACATCGGCTTCCTCAAAGCGGCCTGCGCCCGCCAGGAGCGAAGCTGGCCCAATCCGGCGGTGCTCGACACCGCGCTGCTGGCCCGCCGGGTGCTGACCCGCGACGAGGTGCCCAACTGCAAGCTGAGCACGCTGGCCGGCTTCTTCCGATCCGAGACCACGCCCAATCACCGGGCGCTGACCGACGCCCGGGCCACCGTGGACGTCTTGCACGCCCTGATCGGCCGGCTCGGCAACCTGGGCGTGCACTCGCTGCCCGAGCTGCGCGCCTTCACCTCCCAGGTCACCGATGCCCAGCGGCGCAAGCGGCACCTGGCTGACGCGCTGCCGCACGCTCCGGGGGTCTACCTGTTCAACGACGGCTCCGGACGCCCGCTCTACGTGGGCACCAGCAAGGACCTGCGGACCCGGGTGCGGCAGTATTTCGTGGCCTCAGAGACCCGCAGCCGGATGGGTGAGATGGTCGGGCTGGCCGAATCGGTCTCCTCCATCGTCTGCGCGCACCCGCTCGAGGCGCAGGTGCGCGAGCTGCGCCTGATCACCTCGCTCAAGCCGCGCTACAACCGGCGATCCAAGAACAGCGACCGGACGATCTGGCTCAAGCTGACCCGCGAGCCCTTTCCGCGGCTGTCGGTGGTGCACCAGGCTCGCGCCGACGGCGCGCAGTACTTCGGCCCGCTGCGCTCGACCAGGCAGGCCGAGCAGTTGCGCGACGCCATCCACGACGCGGTGCCACTGCGGCAATGCACCGATCGGTTGACGCCGGGCCGGGTGGTCCGCGGGGCGTGCGCGCTCGCCGGGATCGGCAAGTGCGCGGCGCCGTGCGAGGACGCGGTGTCTCCGCAGGACTACGCGAGCCTGGTCGACACCGTGGTGCAGGCCTGGCACGCCGACGTCTCGATGTTGATCGAGCCGCTGCGGCGCCGGTTGAGCGCGCTGGCCGTCGCCCAGCGTTATGAAGAGGCGGCCGTGATGCGTGACCGGATCGCCACCCTGGTGCGCAGCTGCGCCCGCATGCAGGCCCTGGTCTCCCTGACCCGGGTGGCCGAACTGGTCGCCGCCCGGCCGGACGGCCTCGGCGGCTGGGAGCTGGTGGTGATCCGGCACGGTCGGCTGGTGGGAGCCGAGGTCGCGGCGTGCGGGGTGTCGCCGATGCCGATGGTGGCGACCCTGCTCAGCACCGCCGAGGTCGTCCCCGACACCTCTGACTCGGCGACCCTGGCCACCGTGGCCACCGTCGAAGAGACCGAGCTGCTGCTGCGGTGGCTCAACCAGCCAGGCACCCGGCTGGTCTCGGCCAGCCAGCCCTGGAGTTCGCCGGCCGCCGGCGCGGCCCGGCTGCGCAGCTGGCTGGTCTCGGCCGACGGGGCGCGGCGCAACGCTCAGCCGTTCGCCGACCGCCGCCGGCTTCCCGTCGTGCACCAGCCCAACCGGTCCGGTTCTGGTTCTGGTTCTGGTTCTGGTTCTAGGATCAGCGCATGATCACCACCATTGTCATGGTCAGCGTCGCGGCGAACATGATCCCCGAGGTGGCCCAGGCCATCGCCGACCTCGACGGGGTCAGCGAGGTGTACAGCGTCGCCGGTGACGTCGACCTGATCGCGATCGTCCGGGTCCGCGAGTTCGAGCAGATCGCCGACGTCATCGCCGGCCGGCTGAGCCGGATCGAGGGCGTGCTGAGCACCGACACCCACGTGGCCTTTCGGGCTTACTCCCGGCACGACCTGGAGTCGGCGTTCTCGATCGGCTACTCAGCCCCGGAGTGACCGCCGCCTAGCGACCCTGGCCGGCGCGCAGTTTCTGGCTCAGCTCGACCCAGGCCGGCAGCAGGGCCGCGGCCGAGCCGTCGTCGAGGGCGGCGGCCGCGATCGGCAGGCCGTGCCGCACAGCGGCTTGCGCCGAGTCCAGCACGCCGTCGAACGCGGCGATCGCCGCCGCGGCGTTGAGCAGCACCGCGTCGCGCACCGGTCCCTGCTCGCCGGCCAGCAGCCGCCGGACCACCTCGGCGTTGAACGGCGCCGAGCCGCCCTTGAGCGCCTGCGGGTCGGCGGCCGCGATCCCGACCGCGGCCGGGTCGAGCACGTCGGGGCGCACCGTGCCCTCGGACACCAGCCAGACCTGCGAGGTGGTGGTCGTGGTCAGCTCGTCGAGCCCGTCGTTGCCGCGGAACACCATGCCCCGGTCGCCCCGGTCAGCCAGCACCTGGGCCATCACCGGCGCCATCTGCAGGTCATAGACCCCGACCGCGACGGCCGCCGGACGGGCCGGGTTGGTCAGCGGGCCGAGGTAGTTGAAGGAGGTCGGCACGCCGAGCTCGCGCCGGGGGCCGCCGGCGTGCCGCATGCCGGCGTGAAACACCGGCGCGAAGCAGAACCCGATGCCGACCCCGGTCACGGTGGCCAGCACGCCGGCAGCCGGCAGGTCGATGGCCACGCCTAGCTCTTCGAGGACGTCGGCGGTGCCGCAGGCCGAGGACGCCGCCCGGTTGCCGTGCTTGACCACTGCCCGGCCGGACCCGGCGGTCACCAGCGCCGCCATGGTCGAGATGTTCACGGTCTGGGCCCGGTCTCCCCCGGTGCCCACGACGTCCACCGCCGGCTGGCTCAGGGCCACCGGGGTGGCTCGATCCAGCATGGTGCGCACCAGGCCGGCCAGCTCCGCCGGCGTCTCGCCCTTGGCGCGCAGCAGCACCGCGAACGCCGCCAGTTGGGCCGGACTCGCCTCGCCGGCCATGATCTCGGCCATCGCCCAGCTGGTCGCGTCGCTGGACAGCGACTGGCCGCGCATCAGGCTCGCGAACAGGTCGGGCCAGCTCGGCTGGCGAGCCGGCGGCTGGCTCGGGATGGTCATGACATCACTGCGGAGCTCGGCAGGGCCGGCTCAGCGCACCACGGGGATAGCGGAGGCGTGGGCCCGCAACACCTCGGCGACGGTGTTGGCAGCCAGTACCGGGTCGATCGGTCGCACGATGGTGGCCTCGGCCTGGCACCAGGCCGCCAGCCAGCGGTCCTGCTCGCGGGCCAGCAGCACGATGATCGGCGGGCAGTCGGTGATCTCGTTCTTGAACTGCCGGCACAGGCCGATCCCGCCGCTGGGCTGGGCGTCGCCGTCCAGGATCACCAGATCGATGTCGCCGGAGTCCAGCTGGTTGCGCAGCTGGCTGTAGTTCGCGGTCTCGACCCAGTCGATCCGGCCCATGCCCGGGGCTGCCCGGCGGCCGACCGCGGTACGCACCTGGGTCCGCAGGTCCTCGATCTGGCTGTAGACCACAACGGTGAGCGGGCGAGGCGAGGTCATCAGCTGTGAACCTCCTTCTTCGCGGAGCCGGGCGGTCGGGTGTCGTTGACCGCCATCGTATCCAGCACCCGCGCGCCGGGCGCACCGGCCGCCATCGCCGCGGCCTGGGCAGCTTCGGCGGCATCCGAAGCTTCGAGCCGGTCGAGCCGGCGATCCTCACGGACCGCCTCACGTTCGGAGGCCCTGATCCACTGCACGACCACCACGCCCAACATGATCAGCCCGACCAGCTCGCCGGAGGACCACAGCAGCCCGCCGCCGACCCGCTGGTCTGACAGCGGGTCCAGCCAGCTGAGCTGGAGCCCCTCGTAGTGGGACGCGGCGATCAGCGTGGTCTGGGTGTAGATCGAGATTCCCAGGATGGCGTGGAACGGCAGCGTCGAGACCAGGATCAGGAACCGGAACGGATGGGACTGCCGGCCCGGAATGGGGTCGATGCCGATCATCGGCCAGAAGAACAGCGCGCCGACCAGCACGAAGTGCAGGTGCAGCAGCTCGTGCAGCACCTGGTTGTCCAGGGTCGCCGGGTACCAGCCGGTGAAGTAGAGCGCGAACGGGCTGGCCACGTACACCGCCCAGCCGATCAGCGGAAAGGTCAGCAGCTTCGCCAGCCGGCTGTGCAGCACCGCCAGGATGGCCGAGCGCACGCCGCGCGGCGTGGTGCGTAGGGCCAGGGTGACGGGCGCCCCCAGCGCCAGGAAGATCGGCGCGACCATCGCCAGCAGCATGTGCTGGATCATGTGCACCGAGAACATCGTGGTGTCATAGGCGCCCAGCCCGCTCATTCCGGCGAAGGCGATGACCCCGATCCCGCCGGCCAGAAAGGCCACCGTCCGGCCGGGCGGCCAGTGGTCACCGCGCAGCCTCAGCCGCCACACGCCCCACAGGTACAGCCCGGTCGCGATCAGCAGCGGAACCAGCAGGAACCAGTTCAGCTCGAGCTCGGTGAACAGCCGCACAGGGGTGAAACGAGGCAGTGTCGAGGGCCCCGACACGCCGCCGGAATCGGGGTCGTGGGCGAGCACCGGAACGAGGTTGAGCGCGGCCTGGAGCACCCTTGAAGCGTAGTTACCGAAAACACGTCCCGCAGCACGTACCCCGTGCCTAACACTCTGCAGGCGATGAGGCAATAATGCAGAGGTGACCTCGACTGCACAGGCGCCTCCGGCCGGACGCTTTCCCTCGTCCCAGGTTCATTCGCTCACCCGGCCGAACCTGGTCAGCGTCGGGACCATCGTGTGGCTGTCCAGCGAGCTGATGTTCTTCGCCGGCCTGTTCGCGATGTACTTCACAGTGCGCGCCAACAACCTGGAGAACTGGCCGGGCGCACCGGCGAAGGACGGCAACCCGGCGTACGAGATCCATCTGGCGGTGCCCTACGCCACCGTCTTCACAGTGATCCTGGTCGCGTCCTCGGTGACCTGCCAGTGGGGCGTCTTCGCGGCCGAGCGCGGCGATGTGTACGGCGTGCGCCGCTGGTTCTTCCTGACCTTCATGATGGGCCTGATCTTCACCCTGGGGCAGGCGAACGAGTACCGCGAGCAGGTGCTCGAATACCGCCACCTCGTCGACGGCTTCCACGAGGCCGGCATGACGCTGTCGTCCTCGGGTTACGGCTCGGTGTTCTACCTCACCACCGGCTTCCACGGGCTGCACGTGATCGGCGGCCTGATCGCGTTCCTGTTCTTCCTCGCCCGCACCGCGCTGGGCCGGTTCACCCCGGCCCAGGCCACCGCGGCGATCGTGGTGTCCTACTACTGGCACTTCGTCGACGTCGTGTGGATCGGGCTGTTCGCCACGATCTACCTGATCCATTGAGTTACCTGCGCACCACAACCGCTCGGCACCGCGACCGAACAGCACGTGGCCGAACAGCGAAAGGACGCCCATGACCGACGAGGAGCACCTCGACGCGGACGGCGATCTCGGCTTCGCGCCGGCTGTCGTGGACGACACCGGCCGCGGCAAGGACGCCCGCCCGAAGGCCGCCACGGCCGCTCCGCGCCGCCGCCGGGGCGGGCTGCGCCGCCGCGCCAGCAGCCTGGCGGTGCTGATCGGCGCCCTGACCGCGGTCGGCGGCGGCTACGCCATGATCGCGCCGTCCTCCGGCGCCGATGACAGCATCATGACGAGTGAGAACATCGAGGCCGGCCGCCAGCTTTTCAACAACAGTTGCATCACCTGCCACGGGGCCAACCTCGAGGGCGTGCCCGGCCGGGGCCCGACCATCGTCGGGACCGGCTCGGCCTCGGTGTACTTCCAGGTCAGCACCGGCCGGATGCCGGCCCCGGTGCAGGGCGCCTGGGAGCTTCGCAAGATCCCCAAGTTCAACGAGCAGGAGACGCTGCAGCTCGCCGCCTTCGTCCAGTCCGTCGGTGGCGGGCCGCAGCTTCCGGCTGCCACCGAGAACCTGCGCGCCGGGCCCGAGGCGCTCGGCGAGGGCGGCGAGCTGTTCCGGTTGAACTGCGCCTCCTGCCACGGCGCGGCGGGAAAGGGCGCGCCGTTGTCGGCCGGCAAGATCGCGCCGGACCTCAACCTCTCCACCGATCTTCAGATGTACACGGCCATGCAGTCGGGCCCGGAGAACATGCCGGTCTTCGCCAACAACCAGATCACCCCCGAGCAGAAGCGCGCGATCATCGGCTACGTGCAGGCCATGAAGGAGTCCAAGGACCCGGGCGGCGCCAGCCTCGGCCGGATCGGCCCGGTGGCTGAGGGCCTGCTGATCTGGACCGTCGGCCTGGGCGTCCTGATGGTCTCGATCTTGTGGATCGGAGCCCGACTGTGAGTGTCACCGCCCGTGGGGCGCACTCGGGAGAGAACCTCCATTCCGGAGAGGACCTCTCGGCCGAGGAAGCCGCGCAGCTGAGCCCCGAAGAGGCGATGATCGCCGGCGCCGAAGCCGACGGCATCTACATCGTGCACCGGCGTGAGCGCTTTCCGATCGCCGGCACCAAGGCCGAGAAGCGCGCCGAGCGCACCATCGCGGCGGTCTTCCTGCTGGGCTTCCTGTCCGCGGTCGGCTTCATCGTGGTGTTCTGCGGCGCGGTGCCGTTCGAGTGGCGGCTGCCCGGCGAGGGCAACCAGAACTTCCGGTTCTTCACGCCGCTGATCGGCGGCCTGCTCGGGCTGTCGCTGGCCTGCGTGGGCATCGGCGTGATCATGTGGGCCAAGTGGCTGCTTCCCGAGGAGGAGGCCGTCCAGGATCGGCACGACGGCGCCTCGGACCTGACCCAGCAGATCCTCGGCGCGGGCACCCTGGTGTCGGGCTACCAGGACCTGGGCATCGCCCGCCGCTCGATGCTCAAGACCACCCTGGGGCTGGCCGGCGGAGCGTTGGCCCTGACCCCGGTGGTCGCGCTGGTCGGCGCCATGATCAAGAAGCCCGGCCGCGGCGAGGGCCAGAGCCTGTTCTCAACCCCGTTCGAGCCGGGCATGCCGCTCGTGCACATCGACGGCCGCCGGGCCGGACCGGGTGACCTGCTGCCCGGCGGCATCGCCACGGTGTTCCCCGGCGTCCCGGGCGGCACCAAGGACCCGGACGCGCCCACCCTGCTGATCCGGTTGAGGCCGGGTGAGACCGTCAAGGCCCGCAGGGGCCAGGAGAACTTCGGCTGGGGCGACTACGTCGCCTTCTCCAAGATCTGCACGCACGCCGGCTGCCCGGCCTCGCTGTACGAGCAGAAGACCGGACGCCTGCTCTGCCCGTGCCACCAGTCGCAGTTCGACGTGCTGCAGGACGCCAAGCCGGTGTTCGGCCCGGCCACTCGCAGCCTGCCGAAGCTGCCGCTGGACGTCGAGGTAGTCGACGGACAGCAGTACTTCGTCTCCCGAGATGACTACCCTGAAGCTGTAGGCCCGTCATTCTGGGAGCGGCCATGACCACCAATGATGATTCTGTCGACCTGAGCAAGAAGCCCACAGTCAAGGGGCCCAAGCGCTTCGACAAGCCATCCACCCCGATCGGCAAGGTCGGCCGCTGGAGCGAGGACCGGCTCGGCGTGGCCGGCGGCATGCGCAAGCAGCTGAACAAGGTCTTCCCCGACCACTGGTCGTTCATGATGGGCGAGATCGCGCTCTACTCGTTCATCATCCTGATCCTGTCCGGCACCTTCCTGACGTTCTTCTTCGACGCCTCGATGGCCGAGGTCCGCTATGACGGCGCCTACGTGCCGCTGAACGGCGTGCACATGTCGCGGGCCTACGCCTCGACGCTGGACATCTCCTTCGAGGTCCGCGGCGGGCTGGTGATGCGCCAGATCCACCACTGGGCGGCGCTGCTGTTCATGGCCGCGATGCTGATCCACATGTTCCGGGTGTTCTTCACCGGCGCGTTCCGCAAGCCCCGTGAGCTGAACTGGCTGATCGGCCTGGGCCTGGTGACCCTGGGCCTGGTCGAGGGCTTCGCCGGCTACTCGCTGCCCGATGACCTGCTGTCCGGCACCGGCCTGCGAATCGCCGCGGCGATCATGCAGTCGATCCCGGTGATCGGCAGCTGGGCCGAGTTCCTGGTGTTCGGCGGCAAGTTCCCCGGCACCGTGATCATCGGCCGGCTCTACATCGTGCACGTCCTGATCGTCCCGGCGTTGTTGGCCGGCTTGATAGGGGCCCACATGGCCTTGCTGATCAAGCAGAAGCACACCGAGTTCCCCGGCCCCGGCAAGACCGAGCAGACCGTCAGCGGCGAGCGGATGTACCCCGTCTACGGCATGAAGGCCGGCGGCTTCTTCTTCATCGTCGCCGCCGTCTGCGTCGCGCTCGGCGGGCTGGCCCAGATCAACCCGATCTGGCTGTTCGGGCCCTACAACCCGTCCCAGGTGACCGCCGGCTCCCAGCCCGACTGGTACATCGGCTTCCTCGACGGCTCGACCCGGTTGTTCCCGTCCTGGGAGATCAGGCTGTTCGACCATACGATCCCGCCGCTGTTCTGGCCGACCCTGGTGCTGCCCGGGATCATGTTCACCCTGGCCGGGCTATACCCGTTCCTGGAAGCGAAGTTCACCAAGGACAAGTCCTCGCACAACCTGCTGCAGCGCCCGCGTGACGTGCCGGTGCGCACCGGGCTCGGGGCGATGGCCATCACCTTCTACACGGTGCTGCTGATCTCCGGCGGCAACGACCTGATCGCCAAGGCCTTCGACATCTCGCTGAACGCGATGACCTGGGCGGGCCGGATCGGGCTGCTGGTGCTGCCGCCGCTGGCCTACGCGGTGGCCTACAAGATCTGCCTGGGCCTGCAACGCCATGACCGAGAGGTGCTCGAGCACGGCATCGAGACCGGCATCATCAAGCTGCTGCCCAACGGCGAGTTCATCGAGGTGCACCAGCCGCTCGGCCCGGTGGATGACCATGGCCACGGCCAGCTCGGCTACGCCGGAACGCCGGTGCCCAAGCGGATGAACCAGCTCGGCAACCCGCGCGGTCACAAGATCCGGGGCTTCTTCTACCCGGTCCGCGAGAAGGCCGACATCCAGGCCGAACTCGACGCCCTGGCCAGGGCCGAGCTGAGCGACCCACACCGCGAGCGCGAACTCACCGACTGACCAGAGACCCCATCGGCCGGACGTTTGCCGGCCTGCTGAGACCGTTCGACAGCGGCACCCATGCTCAGGCAGGGGTGCCGCTGTCGCCTCACCAGGGCGGCTACTTGGCTGCTGCTGCGAGGTGGTGATCCAGCAGCTTCGCCGGCTGCGGCGTGAGACTGCGAGGTCAGGTTGCGTGCTGGCGCAGCGCTGCGATGACCGATCGGCTTGATCGCCATCCCTTGACCGCTACCACGGCCACGACAATCCCATTGCGCAGCACCAGGACGGTCCACGGTTTGATGTTCGCCAGGCGGAGGATGACACCGGCCGCTGCGAGGCCGAGGGTAAGCACGATCTCGATAGCGATTAGCCCCAACGGCGCCGCGACGGCGACAACGAGGAGAACCACGATCACAGCGATGATGACGAGTCCGTACTCATCCGCCCCGTCCAGCCAATCACCACCACCGCCACTCCCACCACCGCCGGTCTCGGCCGAAGGGAACAGGTCGGGGGGCAGGTCGAGCGTATCGGAATGATCGCGGCGGCGGGCCCGTCGTGGTGGGGCCAGGTCGATCGGCTGGTGGGCGAAGTCTCCGGTCCGGGCGGCCAGCGCTCTCACCCACGGGCCGGCATCGGCGCTCGAGCCGTTATAGGTGTAGGCCTCGGGCAGCCGGACGCGGGTGTCGGCAGACTTTCGAAGCTTGCGGACCACCCATGGAGTGCGAAACGCGCCCCAATGGCGTCGAACGGTGACAGCGGTATCCGTATTCGGCATAGTGCTAGATAGTGCAGCATCGACACCGCCCGTGGGCAGCCAACAGGCGATCAGCCTGCCGGTGTCAGCTGATTCAGCGAAGCGGTGCGCGCTCGCCCACGTAGTACTCGAACAGCAGCCCGCCGACGCTGTACAGAATCACCAGCACGCCCAGGCCGACCAGCCAGTACTGCACCGTGGCGAAGCCGATGGCCGACAGCATGGCGCCGAAGGCGATGGCGACCGGCCAGTAGCTGCCGGGTGAGAAGAAGCCCAACTCCCCCGCGCCTTCGGCAATCTCGGCGTCGTTGCGGTCCTCGGGGCGAGCGTCGATGCGGCGCGAGACGAACCAGAAGAACGAGCCGCTGATGCCGAGCAGGCCGCCGGACAGTATCAGCGCCGTCGTGCCGGCGACCTCGACGCCGCCGCTGTTCCAGTTCGTCCAACCGGCGTAGATCCCGGCGACCACGAAGCAGAACAGGGCGATCCAGTTGAAGATCCGGGCTTCGAGTTTCATTGCCCCACCGCCCTAACTGGCGCCGGCGCAGGCCCGCGCGCCGGGGTTCTCAGACGCCGACCGCTTCAGCCGGTCGGTCTCGAACGGGTACGTGGTGGTGGCGCACGGGTCCTCGCCGATGGACTGCAGCGCCTTGCTCTGGCGAGCCGGGTCACCGGAGGGGATGGCGGCCAGGTTGGTGAGGTACTTGTTGTAGTTGTCGGCGGTCACCACCCGCACCTCGAAGTTCATCTGCGAGTGGTACGTGCCGCACAGCTCGGCGCAGCGGCCGACGTAGTGCCCGGTCTGGGTGGCGGTGAACTCGAACTCGTTCGGCTTCTTCATCGGGATCACGTCGCGCTTGAACAGGAAGTCCGGCACCCAGAAGGAGTGGATGACGTCCTTGCTGACCTCGATGACCCGGACCCGCTTGGCCACCGGCACCACCAGCACCGGGATCTCGTCCGCGCTGCCGACCGTCGAGATCGACGTGCCGGCGGCCGGATCACCGGTCGGGTAGTTCGTCTCCTGCGATTGACCGTTGACCGTGTTGGTCTTGTACTCGAACTCCCAGTTCCACTTGAACGCGTTGACCTGGACGACGGTGTCCGGATTGGGCGTCAAGGTGTCGACGTAGTCCTCGGTGATCGCGGTGAAGTAGAACAGCACGGCGATGATCACGAAGGGCGCGATCGAGTAGGCGATCTCGATCGGCAGGTGGTACTTGGTCTGGGTGGGCAGCAGGTCATCGGTCTTGCGGTAGCGCCAGCAGCACCAGAAGATCAGGCCCCAGACGATCGCCCCGACGACCAGCGCCGCGACCGAGGACCAGGTCCACAGGGTGCGCATCCGGTCTGCCTGGTTGGTGACGCCGCTGGGCCAGCCGAACCGGAGCTTGTCCTCGACGTCTTGGACGGTGCAACCGGTCAACATCACGGCAGACCCCGCGAGCAGACCGAGTCGCGAAATCCGGGACCGGAGACTGCGCTGCACTGGCGAAACCGCCTTCCTCGTCCGGCTGGGTCGAGGCCATTCCCGCCTCGAGTAATCCCGCCACTTTGGAGCCTATCCGAGAACACAGCACAACAGCGGTGAGGGGTGGCGTGCCGCTCGGCATGGCGAGCGGGACACCCCGGGATGGTAGGCGGCACACCCCGGGATGGCGGGCGGGTACTACCGTCGCCAGCATGAACCAGCCGGTCTCGGGCTACCTCGACGCCGCCGCCGGCCTGCCGTTGCACCCGGTGGCCGCCGAGGCGATGCAGGCGGCCTGGCAGGACGGCTGGGCCGACCCGTCCCGGCTGACCGGCGCCGGGCGTCGCAGCGCGGTGCTGCTCGACGCCGCCCGGCAGGCCGGGGCGGCCGAACTCGGGGTCCGTCCCGACGAGCTCAGCTTCTTGCCCTCGGGCGCGCACGCCCTGCAGCACGGCGTGCTGGGCAGCCTGGCGGGCCGGCGGCGGACCGGCAACGTGCTGCTGCACTCGGCGGTCGAGCACTCGGCGGTCCTGCACGCCGCGGACTGGCACCGCCAGCACGGCGGCGAGGTGCGGGTGGCCGGCGTCGATCCGACCGGCCGGGTGCGGCTGACCGAGTTCCTGGAGCTGGCCGGCCAGCCCGGGGTGGCCACCGCGGTGCTGCAGGCCGCCAATCACGAGGTCGGCACCCGGCAACCGGTCGACGAGGCGGCCCGGCGGCTGGCCGAACTCGGCGTGCCGCTGGTGGTCGACGCCAGCCACGAGCTGGTCTACGGCCGGCCGCCGGCCACCGCGCCGATCTTCACCGCCGACGCTCGGCTGTGGGGCGGGCCGGCCGGCGTGGGGCTGCTGGTGATCCGCCAGGGCACCCGGTGGCGCCCGCCCTTCCCGGTGGACGAGGCCGAGTCCGGACGGACCGCTGGGATGCCGAACGTGCCGGCGATCGTGGCCGCGGTGGCGAGCCTGCGCGCCACCCGGGCCGACCGGGCGGCCGAGGGCGCCCGGCTGGCGGGGCTGGTCGAGCGGATCCGGCAGCAGGTGCCGCTGAGCGTCGAGGACACGGTCGTGCTGGGCGAGGACGACCCGGCCGGCCGGCTGCCGCAGCTGGTCACCTTCTCCTGCCTCTACCTCGACGGCGAGGCCCTGCTCACCGAGCTGGACCGGCGCGGCTTCGCGGTGTCGTCGGGGTCATCGTGCACCTCCGACACCCTGACGCCGTCCCATGTGCTGGTCGCGATGGGCGCGCTGACCTCGGGCAACATCCGGATCTCGCTGCACCCGGGGGTCCAGCAGGCCGACGTCGAGCGGTTCCTGGCGGTGCTGCCCGAGGCGGTGGCGGCCGTCCGCGCCCAGGCGCCCGGCTCGCCGACCGCGCGGCCCGGGCCGATCACCGAGTCCCGCCCGACCACCGCGACAGGCCCGTCCACCACAGGCCCGTCCACCACAGGCCCGACCACCGAGACCGGCCCGTCCCCGGACGGCGGCGTGCTGGACAGCCGCGGCCGGCGCTGCCCGCTGCCGGTGCTGGACCTGGCCCGGGCGCTGCCAGGCATCGAGATCGGCTCGGAACTGACGGTGCTGGCCGATGACCCGGCTGCGGCCAGTGACCTCCAGGCCTGGTGCCGGATGCGCGGCCAGCAGCTGGTCGAGCAGGCCGCGACGGCCGACGGGGCGAGCGCCTACCGGGTGCGTCGACTGCACTGAGCATCCGGCCCGTGAAAGGATCGGGGGCATGAGCATGCAGATCACCGACATGCAGAGCGGCGAGACCGGCATCGAGGGGTTGCTGGTCATCACCCTCAAGCAGGTCAGCGACGAGCGTGGCACGGTCCGTGAGTTCTTCCGGGCCTCGGCGCTGGGCGACTTCGGCCCCATGCGCCAGATCAACGTCACCGAGTCCGGCTACGGCGCGGTCCGGGGGCTGCACGGCGAGTCCACCACCAAGCTGGTGGGCTGCATCGCGGGCGAGGCGTTCGGGGCCTACCTCGACACCCGTCCGGACTCGGCAAGCTACGGCAAGCTGGTCACCGTCGAGCTGAGGTCCGGCACCCAGGTGCTGGTGCCGGCGGGCGTCTGCAACGGGTTCCAGTCGGTCAGCCGCGGGGGCAGCCAGTACCTCTACGTCTTCACCGACGAGTGGTACCCGGGCATGCCCGGAACCGCCTTCTCGCCGCTGGACGAGGGCCTCGGGTTCAGCTGGCCGATTCCGGTGGACGCCGGCGACCCGGCCCAGATCTCGGCCAAGGACGCCACCGCCCCCAAGTTCAGCGAGCAGAGTGTGAGCGGCTGATGTGCGGTCTGATCGGCTTCGTCGCCGCCCCCACCGGCGGCGGGCAAGCCGGGCAGCTGGAAGCGACCCGGGAGGCGATCGAGGCCTCGCTGGTGCAGATGCGCCACCGCGGCCCGGACGACGCCGGCACCTGGTCCGACGACGAGGCGGTGATCGGCTTTCGCCGGCTGTCGCTGATCGACTGGGAGCACAGCCACCAGCCGCTGCCCTACCTGCAGCAGCGCTATCAGCTGATCTTCAACGGCGAGATCTACAACTACCTGGAGCTGCGCGAGCGCCTGAGCACCGAATTCGGGGCGCGGTTCGAGACCAAGGGCGACGGCGAGGCGATCCTGGCCGGCTACCACTACCTGGGCGAGCAGATCGTCACCGAGCTGCGGGGCATGTTCACGTTCCTGATCTGGGACAGCCACGAACGGGTGCTGTTCGGCGCCCGGGACTGGTTCGGCATCAAGCCGCTCTACACCTACACCGACGAGCGCGGCTCGTTCTTCGCCTCGGAGAAGAAGGCGCTGCTGTCGGTGGCCCCTGACGAGGTGGCCCAGCAGGTGAACACCGAGGCGCTGCAGCATTACCTGACGCTGCAGTACGTCCCCGAGCCGGCCTCGATGCACCGTCAGATCACCCGGATCGACTCGGGCACCAGCTTCACGCTGCGCCCGGGCGGGCCCATCGAGACCAAGCGGTACTTCAAGCCGGACTTCCCGATCCGCCCGGTCTCCGAGCCGGACAAGCTCTACTCCGAGATCGCCGACGCGCTGCGCGACTCGGTGGCCAAGCACCTGCGCTCGGACTTCACGGTCGGGGCGTTCCTGTCCGGCGGCATCGACTCCACCGCGATCGCCGCGCTGGCCCGCGAGCACAACCCGAAGCTGCTCACCTTTACCACCGGCTTCGAGCGCTCCGGCTTCTCCGAGATCGACGTGGCCGCCGAGTCGGCCGCCGCGATCGGGGTCGAGCACATCACCAAGGTGGTCAGCGCCCAGGAGATGATGGACACCCTGCCGCTGATCGTCTGGTATCTCGATGACCCGGTGGCCGACCCGGCGCTGGTGCCGCTGTACTTCATCGCCCGCGAGGCGCGCAAGCACGTCAAGGTGGTGCTGTCCGGTGAGGGCGCCGACGAGCTGTTCGGCGGCTACACCATCTACCGGGAGCCGATCTCGCTGCGGCGCCTGACCGCCGTCCCCGACCCGGTGAAGCGGCTGCTCGGCAATCTGTCGACCCGGCTGCCGGAGGGGATGCGCGGCAAGGACCTGCTGCGCCGGGCCTCGATCGGCATCGAGGAGCGCTACTACGGCAACGCCAGGATCTTCCGTCCCGATGAGATGGCCGATCTTTTGAAGACGTACTCCCCCGACGTCAGCTACACCGACGTCACCGCGCCGCACTACGCCGCCACCACCCATCTGGACGACTCCACCCGGATGCAGTACATCGACCTGTTCACCTGGCTGCGCGGCGACATCCTGGTCAAGGCCGACAAGATGACGATGGCCAACTCACTCGAGCTGCGGGTGCCGTTCCTGGACACCGAGGTGTTCCGGGTGGCCTCGGCGATCCCGGTGGAGCAGAAGATCACCCCCGAGACCACCAAGTACGCGCTGCGCCGGGCGCTGGCCGAGATCGTGCCGGTCCACGTGCTGAACCGGCCCAAGCTCGGCTTTCCGGTGCCGACCCGGCCGTGGCTGCGCGATGAGATGTATGACTGGGCCCGCGACATCATCAGCTCGGCCGGCACCGGTCACCTGATCGACACGGCGGCGGCGCTTCGGCTGCTGGACGCCCACCGCGACGGCCCGCACGACTACTCCCGCAAGATCTGGACGCTGCTGGTGTTCATGGTCTGGCACGGCATCTTCGTCGAAGGCCGGATCCGACCCGAGATCCCGCAGCCGGTGTACCCGGTGGCGATCTGATGGTCTTCCGCTGGTTGCGGCGGGATCGTAAGGAGCAGCAGCGGCTTGCTTCCAGCGGGGCGGCCCTCGGTCGGGCCGGCCTGGGCGGCTACCCCGGTGACTTTCTCGGCACCGTGGTGCCGCGTTACGACCCGCATCCGGACGGCGTGGCCGACCCGGGCGAGGTGGTGTGGGCCTGGGTGCCCTACGAGGACGACCACGACCGGGGCAAGGACCGCCCGGTGCTGATCATCGGCATGGACGGTGAGTACCTGCTCGGGCTGATGCTGACGTCGAAGGATCACGACCGTGACCACCGAGCCGACGCCTCGCATGGCAGGCACTGGCTCGATGTCGGCGCCGGCGCCTGGGACTCCCAGCGACGGCCCAGCGAGGTCCGTCTGGACCGGGTGGTGCGGCTGCGTCCGGAGGCCGTCCGGCGTGAGGGCGCGGCGTTGAGCCGTCAGGTGTTCGAGCGGGTCAGCTGGGCCTTCACCGCGCTCGCGCGCGAGTAGCGTTGTAAATACGCCTCGGCCGGAATCGACTACGCGCATCGCGGAGCCGCTGCGCAATCCCTAGTTCGCACTCCGCGGATTCCTCCCGAGGCGCGCCGACTCGCGCATGCATGTCATGGTCGGCACGGAGCCCGGCCATGTTGCTGTCGGCCACGCCCGAGTCACTTGACGCAAGGTGGAGGGTACGTCACGCTCAACTCATCCAGGTCCCGAAGTAGGAGCGAGGTCGCGAATGTACGGACACCGAAACACTGCCGTGGCAAGTCCGGTCGCGCTGCTTCAAACCGGGGTGTGCAATCTCGAACGACAGGACGAGCCCGCCGAGGATTACAACGATCAACCGGCAGACCGCCCCGATCGAGATGATCGGGCCGCGCAGGACGAGACTGAAACGGGTTCGGACGACGACCGCCCGGACGCGCAGGAGTAGCACTGATCTTTGATGTGATGGCGGATCCAGAGCAGCCGTCGGCCGCCGGTCAGTCCTATCGCCTGCATCCTGCCTTGTTCGGCTATGTGGCGGGCGATGAGCAGGTCCTTCTGGAGACATCGCCCACCGAGTCGCCGCTCGCCGTGACCGACAACCGGCTACTAGAAGCGCTACGCGTTCTTCCGACCCGATTCACTGAAGGCGACGCGAAGTCCAGGTGGGACGCAGCCGCGCCCGCGTACGGCATCGCACATGAGCTGTGGGCTTTCGCTGTTGCTGAGCAGCTCATCGTCGCTGCCCAGCCCGAGCGTGGGGGCAGGCGTGAGGCGTTCTTGCATGAGGTAACGCGCTCCTACCCGTTCTTGGACATGGCGTTGCCCGACAGCGCTCTGATCGACAACCGCCGCATGCAGGAGTACGAACGGGCGCATACCGCTCCGCCGGTGTTTCACTCCGTCGACGCGGTCCGCCACATGCCCCTGCCGGGGCTGGAAACCGCCGTTGCCGCGGCACAATCGCCAGGCTGCGAACTGACCATGCATGATCTGGCCGTGATTCTCGGCGGTTCGGTCGGGCTGCGCCGTCACGTCCCGCGTACCTGGGGAACCAGCACGAACCGACCCCTGCTGCAGGTCGAGTTGGTGTTCAAGCCGGTACCTAGCGGCGGTAGCCGGCACCCCACCGAGGTGTTCGTGCTGATTCCGGAGACGCACGCCAATGCTGGGGTTCATCATTACAACGTCGAGAACCACCGGTTGGACGCTCTCGACATCACCTACCCAGAACTTAGGGCCCATCTCGAACTGCCGCGTGAGTGGAGCGTCGGCGCGGTAGTGGTCTACGCATCCTTCGTTGAACGCGCGATGTGGCGGTACCGGGATCCCCGGTCGTTCCGAGCCGTGATCTTCGATGTCGGCCACATCAGCCAGCAGGTAGCAGAGCTAAGTGAATGGCTCGGATGGCAATCGACCGAGATCGACGCCTTCGATCAAGCAGCGCTCGCACAGCTGCTGTGTTCAGGATCGTGCGTCGCCGTCCTGGGCATGTCGGTTATCGGACAGCGGATGGCATCCGGATGAACACGCGCGAGCGAATCGTACTGAGCCCGTGGCGATTGCAGGGGGATGGCGAGGTTGGAGACGAGGATTTCGATGAAATTTGGATTCGTCACAACTGGGGACGACCGCGTGAGTTCCTCCGCGCAGTGGCAGCACAGCGACGCGACGGCAACGGAGCGGCGCTCTCGGAACTGACTGTGCGGGGGTTGGACGGCCTCGGCCGAGACGACCTGCGACGAGTCCTTGAACGTCGATCGGTCCGACGGTTCGATCGGGCGCCTGTCGCGGCCTCGGCGTGGCAGGCGCTCGAGGAGTTGCTGCGCCACGCAGCGCTCGACCTTCCGCAGCTCAAGGTCGTCCTGCTCGCCCAAGCGATCGAGGATGTCCCGCGAGGCGTTCTCACCGTGCCGGTCGAATCCCACGATCGGCCATCCGGCCCAGCGCGACCGACCGGGCAGTCGCTGGCGGCCGCGACACATGGTCAATCGTGGATACAGGGCACCGGGGGTGTGCTTTTCTTCTGCATCGACTATGGCCACCAGCGCTACGACGAGGCCGAGCGCGCCGGTTTGCACTACGTCCAAGACCTGCGCACGATCGGGCGCGTCGCTCAAGCCGTCATCGTCCGCGCGTCAGCGTTGGGTCTGGGCACCTGCGTGACACCTGCCTTCGACGAGGCCGCGGTCACCCGGCTGCTTGCCATGCCCGACGATTGGGAACCGCTGTATTTGCTCAAGTTCGGCAACCCCCGTGATCCTGTCCGATAACGAGGTCACGCGATTCTGGCGTGACGGATTCCTGCACAAGGCGAAGGTGATTCCGGCGCAGGTCATCGATGCCGTCGCTGCGGATGCCCGTCGGATACTGCCCGCCGACGACTTGCGCCACGTCAACGTCCCGACTCCTCTAGGGATCCGAGTCGCGCGCGCCATGGCAGCATCCGTTGCCGTCGCTCGGACGGTCACCGACCCGTGCTTGCTCACTGCTATCGGTCAGCTGGTGCAGAGTTCGGTATTCGTCCATCCACGCTGGATCCTTCGCGTTTCGATGCCGCGCGTGCATGGCCGATTCTCCATGCCACCACACCAGGACTTTCCTTTCACACAGGGTGCGTTGGACACGATCACCTGTTGGATCCCGTTGCATGAGGTTCCGGAGGAGTCCTCACCGCTGATGTTCGTTGCGCGGTCGCATCAGCGCGGGTTGTGGCCGATCGATCACACCCGGCAGCGCCCGGTGTGCGACGTCTCTGCTCTCGATCGCGTCAAGTGGGAAGTGGTTCCCTGCGCCGTTGGCGACATCGTGTTGTTCCACTCGCTCACCGTCCACGCGTCCCGGCGTGCGACTGACGGGCTGTCCCGGGTGTCCATTGACGCGAGGTACCAGGCGACGCATGATCACATCAGCCCGGTTGAACTCACTCCCATGACCGACATGCAGGACGTCGCCGTCCTACAGCGCGATCATGGCCTCGCTCAGCGTGCCGCCGACATCGGGCTGCGCCTGCGCGGACCAGTGCCTACCGACGTGTTAGACGTCGACCTACACGAGTCGCGGCTCGCCGAGCGGACCACCCCACGCGAGCCATAACCGGGTTTAGCCGCGCGTGCGCCCGGTGAGCAGGCCGGCCCTAAAGCCGTCGCCGACGCCGGTCGGGTCCACCTTGGCGCGCTCCTTGGCGACCGGGATGTGCACCCGCTCCAGGTCACGGCCGGTGATGTCGGCCCCGTTCTTACCGTGGGTGGTGATCTGGACGCTGACCTGGGACAGCAACTCGGCCTCGCTCCAGCCGGTCCTCGCCGAGTGCCCGATCACCGCCGTGTTCTACTGCGTCCGGACGCAGCTGCGCCAGCCCGGCCTCGACACGTCGACGTAGGTGCGTTCGAACAGCCCGGCGCGGAACTTCACCCCTCGCATGGCAGCGCCTACCCGGATGCGCCTGCGGCCGAGAGTCCGCAGAGGCCCGGGGTAGGCGGGTCGGCGAGCAGATCTCCCCCTGACAGGGCTACGCTCGCGCCCCAAGCGATCCTGCCTCGGAAGGGGATGCCGTGACGACGAGCGTTGTCGGGCGCAGGGCGATCCCCCGGCCGGTAGGCCGAGCGTCGACGATCATGGGGCTCTACGCAACCATGAGCGTCGTGGGGTTGATCGGTGCCCTGCTGTACAGCTGGCAACTGGCGGCCTTGGTCGAGCCCGGAGTTGTTTTGCTCTGCACGCTGACTTACTACGTACGCCGCGGCCAGCCGTGGGCACGAGTGATCACCTGGGTGTTCTTCGGGTTGTCAGCTGTCACGAATGCGGTGTCGTTGTCGGGGTTGATCTTCACGACATCGGTCACTCGCCTCCTCACGACGCTCCTGGCCTTCGTCCTGAGCTGCGCTGTCTGCATGTGGCTGGCCGCACCTGACAGCAACGAGTTCTTCGCAGAGAAGGGCCTCATCACACGAAGCTATGGCCCCACTCCGACGACCCGGGACCCGGTAGTGGCGCGGCAGCCGTTATCCGCGCCTCCTCAGTCGGCAGCCCCAGGGTGGTACCCCGCCACGGACCTACCGAACGACCAGCTGTACTGGGACGGCATGGGATGGACGACGCGGCGACGGTGGACCGCCGCCGGCTATGTGGAAGTCGACAACGCCAACATCACGCCGGCGGCGGCAACCCAGCAGACTACGGAGGCGGTCGCGCCCAACGCATGGTCGCGCTACCGCACGGCGGTTGTCCTGGTCGCCCTCGCCACTATCCCCCCGGCGATCGCGATCCTCACCCTGATGACCACCTAGCACACCTACTACGGGGCCGTTGCACCTGCCATAGCAATGGCGGCTGAGCCACACTTGTAGATCTGCGACGCCACCACGATGGTTGCTGCCCACCGCCTGTCGTCAAAGAACAGCTTCATACTCGGGGCCTTCGTCAGGATGAAGCCGGCCTTCTCGTAGATGCGCTGCCCGTCCGGCGTGGCACTGAGATCACAAGGTGAGCAGTTGCGCGGCGTCAGCCGCAGTAGCGGCGCGGATGCCAACCTTGGCGGGCGTGGTCATGCGGTCACGTCAGCAGGACCAGGCAGAGTTCAGCGGGTGAGCAGCGGCAGGACTTCGGCGGCCGCGTCGTCGCCGTAGGACTCGGCGAGCCGGTCGGCGAACTCGTGCGCCTTGACCACGTACTCCTGGGTGCCGACGGTCTCCAGCACCAGGGTGGCAAGCAGGCTGCCGACCTGGGCCGAGCGCTCCCACGACAGCCCCCAGGTGCGCCCGGCGAGCAGGCCGGCCCGGAAGCCGTCGCCGACCCCGGTCGGGTCGACCTTGGCGCGCTCCTTGGCGACCGGGACGTGCACCCGCTCCAGGTCACGGCCGGTGATGTCGGCGCCGTTCTTGCCGTGGGTGGTCACCTGGACGTTCACCTGGGCCAGCACGTCGGCGTCGCTCCAGCCGGTCTTGGACTCCAGCAGGCTCTTCTCGTAGTCGTTGGTGAACAGCAACTCCGCGCCCTCGACCAGCGAGCGCAGCTCATCACCGCTCATCCGAGCGATCTGCTGGGACGGGTCGGCGGCGAACCGGTACCCCCGCTCGCGGGCCTCGACCGAGTGCCGCACCATGCCCTGCGGGTCATCGGCGCTGATCACGATGAGCTCGGCGCCGGTGCGCTCGACCGCGGGGCGCAGCTCGATGTTGCGGGCCTCGCTCATGGCCCCGGCGTAGAACGAGGCGATCTGGCACATGTCCTCATCGGTGGTGCACACGAACCGGGCGGTGTGGTGCGCCTCTGAGACGTACACCGAGTCGCAGTCCACGCCGTTACGCTCGAGCCAGGCCCGGTAGTCGGCGAAGTCCTGGCCGACCGCCCCAACCAGCACCGGCCGCTCGCCAAGCTGGCCCATGCCGTAGGCGATGTTGGCGGCGACGCCACCCCGCCGGACCACCAGGTCATCGACCAGGAAGCTCAGCGACACCTGGTGCAGCTGGTCGGCCAGCAACTGCTCGGCGAACCGGCCCGGAAAGTGCATCAGGTGGTCGGTGGCGATGGAGCCGGAGAGGAGAACGGGCATCAGTCAGCTACCTGTCAGAGAAGAACGGGCGTCCCGAGCACTCGCGGCTAAGCGAATGCGGGTGACGCCCGTTCGATCGATATGGGTGTGGACTAGCCGCAGAAAGAGTTACCGCAGGCGCAACCGCCGCCGGCGTTCGGGTTGTCGATCTCGAAACCCTGCTTCTCGATGGTGTCGGTGTAGCTGATGGTGGCTCCGGCGAGCAGCGGCACGCTGGCCCGGTCGACCACCAGCGGAACGGTGCCCGCGCCCTCGATGGGCTGGTCGATCGTGACGTCGCCGTCGAGGGCGCGCTCGTCGAAGAACAGCTGGTACTGCATGCCGGCGCAGCCGCCGGGCTGCACGGCGACCCGCAGCCGCAGGTCGTCGCGGCCTTCGCCGTCCAGCAGTTCGCGAACCTTCAGCGCCGCGGCCTCTGACAGCACGACGGGAGCCCCGACGGCGGTGTCCGCGGTGGTGATCGAGATCTCAGTGGAAGTCATGTGGTCCCCAAACAGTTGCTGTGAGCGCTCGGCTCAGCAGTCGTCTCAGCAATACATACTGCCCACGCGCAAGGCAGGAGCGCTAGGCAGGTTAGTGCCATCCTACGGCGCAAACGCGCCATCACTCATGATACCCGGCGAGCCCTGTCTGCGTGGCGAAGCCTAGCGGTCGGCCCTGCCCGGCGGCTCGGGGTCGCGACGCGGCGGCTCGGAGTCGCGACGCGGCGGTTGGTCGGCCGGCGGCTGGTCCGGACCTCGCCGGCCCTCGGTCCACAGCGAGTTGGTCTCGGGCTCGGGGTCGTCGCGGTACTCCTCGTCCTGCCGGCCGGTGCGGTAGCCGGCCTCGCCGCGATCCGCCGGCCGCAGACCCTCCCCGCCGTGGTCCTCAGCGCGGTAGCTGGTGGCGCCGCCGCCCTCGGGACGGTAACTGGTCGTGCCACTCCCCTCGGGGCGGTAGCTGGTCGTCCCGCCGCCCTCGGGCCGGTAGCTGGTCGTGTCGCGGTCCTCGGGGCGGTAACCGGTCGCACCGCGGTCCCCGGGACGGTCCCGGCCGGGGTGGTCCAGGTCATCGCGGTCGCCGTCGCGGTAGCCGCCGGCGACCGGCATCTGGGTGGTGGCACCCGCGGCGCCGTAGGCCGGGTCACCCTGCAGCCGGCGGCGGGAGTCGTCGATGTCGGAGTCCCGGAAGCTGGGCTCGGCCTCGTCGCGGGCCCGCTGCCGATCGCGGGCCCTGATGAACAGGTTGTCCAGCGCGAGCGGCCCCGAGCCGCCCAGCAGGAAGATCGACAACGCGGCGGCGATCGCCAGGTCGACGGCGGTGAACCAGCCGCTGGAGCCGGTGTACTCCTTGACGCCGGTCCAGTTGACGCTCAGCAGGATCGAGGTGACCAGGACCATGCCCGCCAGCGCCGCTATCCGGGTCAGCAGGCCGACGATCAGGCCCAGGCCGATGGCGATCTCGGAGATGGCGGTGATGTGACCGAACACCGACGGGTTGTCCACCAGCGGGCTCATCAGGCCACTGAGCGGGGTCCCCTCGCTGGCCGCGCGCGCTGCCGACTGGAAGCCGTTGCGCGAGCCCTCGTCGAAGAAGCCGGGATAGCTGAACTTGGCATAGCCGGCGAAGCAGAACAGGGCGCCCAGGAAGAGCCTCAGCGGCAGCACCGGCCAGCCGTTGGCGCGGATCCGGCGCGGGTCACGGACTGGTTCGGTCCGGACGGCCGGTTCGTCCGCCGATCGCATTCGAGCTGTGCGCATCTCGTCCCTGCCTTCGGGTTGGCGGCCCGGCCGGTCAGCGGGCCGCGTCGGACGCTGCTCACCGAGCCCGGCCGGACCAGCTGTCGCCCGCCTGTGCTGCGCCTCATGCCGACGGATCGGCACTCAGCAGGCAGACTGTCAGCTGTGACCAGCGTTGATGGGTACAAGAATGCATACGTCTCAGCCGGGGCGGGCGGTTCAACACACGTTCGTGACCTTCAGGCTGAGGCGGCCGGCTCCTCGGTTGAGGCGGCCGGCTCCTCGGCGCGGGCCCTGCTGCTGCTCGGGCGGGGCAGCGACCCGGACTCCGAGCGCGGGGTGGACTGCCCCGGTGAGCTGCCGGCGGCCTCGGATCCCGATCTCGTCGAGCGGGCCCGGGCGGCCAAGGCGGCCCTGGGTGACAAGGTGTTCATCCTGGGCCACCACTACCAGCGCGACGAGGTCATCCAGTTCGCCGACGTCACCGGGGACTCCTTCAAGCTCGCCCGGGACGCCGCGGCCCGCCCCGAAGCCGACTACATCGTCTTCTGCGGGGTGCACTTCATGGCCGAGTCGGCCGACATCCTGACCGGTGAGAACCAGCGGGTGCTGCTGCCCGACCTGGCTGCCGGCTGCTCGATGGCCGACATGGCACGCGACTTCCAGGTGCTGGACTGCTGGGATGCCCTGACCGACGCCGGCATCGCCGGGCAGACCGTGCCGGTCACCTACATGAACTCCTCGGCCGCGATCAAGGCCTTCACCGGCGAGCGCGGCGGGCTGGTCTGCACCTCGTCCAACGCCGAGCGGGCGCTGCGCTGGGCCTTCGACCAGCACCCGGACGGCGAGGGAAAGGTGCTGTTCCTGCCCGACCAGCACCTGGGGCGCAACACCGCGGTGCGCCAGCTGGGCCTGAGCCTGGACGACTGCGTGGTCTACAACCCGTACAAGCCCAACGGCGGGCTCACCGTCGAGGAGCTGCGGCGGGCCCGGGTGATCCTGTGGCGCGGGCACTGCTCGGTGCACGGCCGGTTCACCGCCGAGCAGGTCGCCCAGGTGCGTGAGCGGGTGCCCGGGGTGCAGGTGCTGGTGCATCCCGAGTGCACCTACGAGGTGGTCAGCGCGGCCGACCTGGTCGGTTCCACCGAATACATCATCAGGACCATCGAGGCGGCGCCGGCCGGTTCGGCCTGGGCGATCGGCACCGAGCTGAACCTGGTGCGCCGGCTGGCCGAGTCGCACCCGGACAAGGTGATCACCTTCCTGGAGTCCACCGTCTGCTACTGCGCCACCATGAACCGGATCGACCTGCCGCACCTGGTGCACACTCTGGAGTCACTGGTGCGCGGCGAGGTGGTCAACCAGATCACCGTCGAGCCGACGGTGGCCCGCAACGCCCGGCTGGCGCTGGACCGGATGCTGGCGCTGCCCGAGCTGCTGCCGGCCGCCCCGCTCCCGACCTGACCCACTGGATCCGGCACGGATCCGACCCGCCCGAGAAGAAAGCTGCGCCGTGAACCCGCTCCGCCGCAAGGCAGCCGCCGCCGAGACCGTGACCGAAGTTCCGACCGCCCCGGAGCCCGAGCCCGGCCCGGCCTCGGCGCGCGCGCCGAAGGGACGTCCGACCCCCAAGCGCCGGACGAACTCCATACCGCCGCCCCCGGCGCCCAAGACCCGCAAGGAAGCCGCCGCCTGGCAGAAGCAGCAGGGCAGCAAGGCCAAGGTCGCCGGCCAGAAGAAGCTGACCGCCACCGAGTACCGCGAGGCGGTCAAGGCCGGCGACCCCCGGGTGCTGCCCCGCCGCGACCAGGGCCCGGTGCGCGCCCTGGCCCGGGACTACGTCGACTCGCGCCGGATGGCGTCGAACTACCTGCTGCTGCTGTTCCCGCTGATGCTGGTCGGCTACGCCATCCCGACGCTGCAGATCCTGACCCTGGGGCTGTTCGGCCTGCTGCTGGCCGAATGGATCTTCACCGGCTCCAGGATCCGCAAGCTGGCGGTGTCACGTGGCCTGCAGAGCAGGGAGTCCGCCGTGTCGCTGGGCTTCTACGCCGGCAGCCGGGCCTACTTCCGGCGCAGCTGGCGGCGTCCGCTGCCCCGGGTCGAGCTGGGCGACGAGATCTGAGCGGCTGGTCCCGCCACAGCGCGTGCTCGCGTCGACGGATGATTCAAGCGGCGCGCTCTGTTGCGTTGCGCCGTTTCGCGGCTGCCACGGCATAGGTCGCCACTAGAGCCGCGGTGTCGATGCGGCTCACGGCGTCATGGAGCCGGCTGGCGATGTTGATCCGGTCAGCAACTTGAAGGCCGCGTTCGCTGATTTGGGTGAGAAGTTGCCACTTCCAAGCGAGGGTGTCTGCGGCATCGAGTTCAGCGAGGGTACGGGCCCTGGCCGCGATGGTGTGCGCGCGGGCATCGCCAAGCAGGGCAGAATGTCCGGTCGGACAGCAGGGCAGATGAGTGCAAGCCAGGTGCGGCAGGAGAACGCGGTCTCTCATCAGCACCCGCAGGCTCGGCTTCGGAATGCTCCGCCGCACACTCGCCACGTATACCGGTCGCGCGCCGCCACCGCCCGACGGTGGCAGTCGGTGAGCGGCCGAGGCCGACCGCAGGTCGCACCGTTCCCGCCATCCGATCCCGACTTCGTAGCCGATGGCGCCACCGACAACACATGCCTCGCCGAGTGCCCCTTGGTTCCAGGCAATGACCGGGTGACGGGAGCTGATCTGCCCGATCGTGGCGAGCAGATCGGCGAGACGCCGCTCGGGGTGTACACCTTGATCCACTTTCGCCGCGGCTAGTGCGACCGGCACCGGTCCGAGCAAGGCGGATGCCTCAAGCAGCGGGTTAAGGACGCTAGGCCAGGTCACGCGGTCCAACAGCCGCCACCCAAGCCCGAACACGGCCATTACCGGGATGCGGACGTTATTGCGGTCCAGGAAGCGGCGCGTCTGGGCGAGTAACCGCCGCTGGATGTCAACCCAGCCATCGTCGGCCCTCTCGATATGGGCGTAGGGGGCGATCAGGGTCGTAGCGCCATGGTCGATCTGGAACGAGAGGCACTCCTCAACAAGCCGTTCCTGGCGTGGGGCCGCAGCGAGATCAGCCGGGGTGTGGGCTCGCTCATTGGCGAACGAGAGCTTCGCCCAAGGATCGGCTGGATGTTGCACGTCCTGCAGATAGTGAGTCAACGGGTCGACCAGGAACGGCACGCCGGCACGCCGCGCGGTGGCCGCGATCTCCGGATGGGTGGCCGCGACATGGGCGTCCACCACCAGACGGTCCGGACGCTGCCTGGCCACCGGCGCTCCACCGGCACCGTATACGCGGCTGATCAGGGCAGCGTCCTGCCCACTGACACGAATAACCAATTCGGCCATGCCCACCTCCGCTATGGCATTACCGTAGCAGAAGACATGACAGTTGTACGAAGTTTGACACGTAACTGCTTACGCAGCATGATAAGCAACGTGGCTCACCCTAGAGGACCCAGATGAGCAAAGCACGCCCAACCCGAACAGGCGCCCAGGCACCGGACTCCTTGACCTACCTGCGCATCGTCGATGACATCACCCGTTCTGGAATCACCCAGACTGAGCTCGGCCAAGCCGTGGGGGCGAGCCTGCGGACGGTGCAGAACTGGGCTGCCGGCAACGGCGTACCGGCTGGTGCGAAAGTCAGGCGTCTCCTCGACGTGCAGTACATCGTCCGCGAGCTTCGTGAGGCCTACACCGAGGAAGGTGTCCAGATCTGGCTGCATGCCCGGAACCGGAACCTCGGCAGCCAGCGACCCATCGACCTGCTCGCCGCCGGCCAGTACGACGAAGTCCTCGCTGAAGCCGAACGCGTCTCGGGAGCTATGTGAACCATGGACTCCCTCGCCGTCCTCGTCGCCGCATGTCCGCGAGCCGATGTGGGCGGGACCTGGCAACGCCACGTCGCCGCGCGCTACGCCACCCAGGCCCTTGACGGACGGCGTGGCACCGGGCGATGGAGTACGAAGGACGGGTTTCCCGTCCTCTACCTGGGCCGCCCTACCGACTCAGTGATCGTCGAGGCTTATCGACACCTCGTCGACCCTGTCGAGGACGAACAGATGCTTGCCTACCTCGAACCACGCGCTCTGGTGACGTGCACCGTTGAAGTCACAGACCTGTTAGACCTTCGGGAAGCGGCCAGCCGTATGCAGCTGGACCTGCCATTCGACATCCTTCGCTCGGCAACCTCGGACAGCGATGCCTATGCCCGCTGTAGGGCTGTCGCCCAGGTTGCTCACCAGATCGGCCTGCACGGCGTCGTCACTCCCGCCGCCACAGGAATCGGAGACACACTCGCTCTATTCACCGATGTCCTTCCGGTCGCGCAGCGACCAACACGCTCCGCGGTCGACACGGCCTGGGACCGATTGCCGGCCGATCCACGCCACGTGCCGCCACGCCACCTTCGGGTCGTCGATACCGGCCTCTGACCCACCGCAGTCGGTGGGCGCATCGCGTATGCAAGCGTTCTACGGAGCGACAGCAGCCTCCCCTCAGCACGCACCGCGCGGGCCTCGGCGCCCGCCGCCGCCCTCAGCTGGGTCGGCGGTCCGGAGCGTTCTGGGCGGTCTTGGCCGGGTCGCGCACGACCACGTCGCCCAGCGCCTCGTCGATCCGCTTCATCGCCTCGTCGGAAATCGTCACACCGGCGGCCTTGACGTTCTCCTGCACCTGCTCCGGACGCGAGGCGCCCACCAGGGCGGCCGAGACATTGTCGTTCTGCAGCACCCAGGCCACTGCCAGCTGAGCCATCGTCAGCTCCAGCTCCTCGGCGATCGGCTTGAGCGCCTGCACCCGGTTGAGCACGTCGTCGGTCATGAACCGCCGGATCATGTCGGCGCCGCCGTTGGTGTCGGTGGCCCGCGAGCCGGCCGGCGGCTGCTGCCCCGGCAGGTACTTGCCGCTCAGCACGCCCTGGGCGATCGGGGACCAGACGATCTGGCCGACGCCGAGCTCCCGGGAGGCCGGCACCACCTCGTCCTCGATCACCCGCCACAGCATCGAGTACTGCGGCTGGCTGGAGATCAGGCCGATGCCGAGCTCGCGAGCCAGCGCGTGACCGGCCCGCAGCTGGTCCGCGGTCCACTCGCTGACGCCGATATAGAGGGCCTTGCCGGCCCGGACCACGTCGGCGAAGGCCTGCATGGTCTCTTCCAGCGGGGTCTCGGTGTCGAAGCGATGCGCCTGGTACAGGTCGACGTAGTCGGTCTGCAACCGGCTCAACGAGCCGTCGATGGACTCCATGATGTGCTTGCGGGACAGGCCGGAGTCGTTCGGGCCGCCGGGGCCGGTCGGCCAATACACCTTGGTGAAGATCTCCAGTGACTGGCGGCGCTGGCCCTTGAGCGCCTCGCCCAGCACTGTCTCTGCCTTGGTGTTGGCGTAGACGTCGGCGGTGTCGAAGGTGGTGATCCCGCAGTCCAGGGCAGCCTGGACGCACTGCTTGGCCACGTCGTTCTCGACCTGGGAGCCGTGGGTCAGCCAGTTGCCGTAGGTGATCTCCGAGATCTTGAGTCCGCTGTTTCCTAGGTATCGAAATTCCATGACTTCGACCCTAGGCCGAAAAACCTGCCACCGTTCACCCTGGGTGGCGGCAGGGCGTCACGAGGACTTCCGTCTTTCAAGATCGAAGGCCGTAACAGGTTGGCTCGGAAGATCATGGATGGTGAGAATCTCGCCATCCGGCTGGCGCGCGGACTCCAGGTGGGCATCGAAGCGTTGTCGCGCCGCCTGGCGCGAGACGCCAAGCACGTTCGCTATATCCGTCCAGGACCGGCCGTTTGCCTTCGCCTGGGCGACGGCGTCTACGAGTGACTGCTGGGCTGCCTCGATAGCTAGTAGCGCGACACCGATCTGACGCAAATCGTTCCGATCGTTGATCGCGTCAGCGGAGAGGCGTGCGGGCTCGACAGCATCCATCCACGCATCGCTCTCGGCAGCCGCCTTTGCGATTTCCTCCTTGGATCGTGCCATCGTCATCACCCCTTTACAGGAACGCGTAGAACCTCTTCCTCAACTCCATGGCGTGGATTACGCATGGAGGTTCTTGCTCAGTGGCGTCGAGGATCACGATCTCCAGCAGTCGACCAGTGCGGTCGGCGCCGATGATCAGCTCACGGTTGCCGCTCTGGCGGATGGCACGGAACTGCATGCGGATCGCGTGAAGCATGTCCGCGTCAGCAACACCGTGTTTTCGAGCTGCGTCAGCGACCTCCAACTCCACTTGACAACTCTACCTTGTCAGTGACAGCTGACAACTGAAACTTGTCAATTGCCTCACTCCGACAGCGGCATCGGGCCGTACACGTGCTTGCCGTCGTGCTCCAGGCTCACGCCCGCCACGCCGGCCTCGGCCAGCGTCCGCCAGGCCTCCCCCAGCCAGCTCTCGGCGTCGGACTGGCTGGGAAAATCGCCCGGGTTCTCGGCGTCGGGGGTCTCGGGCTCGTACTTCCAGGTCCAGGACATCTTCGCGCCACCTTGTCGGTCGGGGATTCGGCCTTCCGCGGCTCACGCTAGCGTCCCGGCTGGGCCCGGTCGCGGCGGCTGGCCTAGGCTGCGTTCCGCACTGGCGGGTTCTCACCGGCGGGCCGCGGGCGAGCCATCCGGGCTGGCGCAGCGGCTCGCTCAGCGAAAGGGTCCTTGATTGACGGCGCGACGGCGCACTCTGGTGCTCGGCGGCGTGCGGTCGGGCAAGTCGAGCTGGGCCGAGCGGCAGCTGGCCGGCCACGACCGGGTCGACTACCTCGCCACCGCGGCCGAGCGCGACGACGCCGACTGGGCCCGCCGGATCGCCGAACACCGCCGACGCCGGCCCGCGCACTGGCGAACCGTGCAGACCCTGGAGCTGGCCGCCGCGCTGGCCGCGCCGCCGGCGCCGCTGCTGGTGGAGGATCTCGGCAACTGGCTGGCCCGCACCATCGACCGCACCGGCGGCTGGGACGGCGAGCTGTCCGGCCTGCGCGTCGCGACCGTCGAGCTGGTGAGCGCCTGGCGCGAGAGTCCCGGACGGGTGGTGCTGGTGAGTAACGAGGTGGGCAGCGGCATCCACCCGGAGTCCAGATCAGGCCGGATCTTCGCCGACGAGCTGGGCCGGCTCAACACCGAACTGGCAGCGCACGCCGACGAGGTCGTCCTGGTGGTGGCAGGCCTGCCGTTGTGGCTGCGCACACCGCCCGAGCAGTCAGGAGAGCAGCAATGACCGCATCCGAGCAGCCGAGCACTTCCGAGCAGGCGCCGAGCACGCCCGAGCAGGCACCGAGCACTTCCGAGCGGCCGAGCACGCCCGAGCAGGCGCCGAGCGCGCTGCGGGCGGCGTTGGAGGGCATCGACTACCCCGACGCCGACGCCGCGCAGGCCGCCAAGCTCCGCCAGGACGAGCTGACCAAGCCGGCCGGGGCGCTCGGCATGCTCGAAGAGCTGTCGATCTGGGCCAGCAGCACCCAGGGACAGTGCCCGCCGCACGCCTTTGAACGCGCCCGGGTGGTGGTGTTCGCCGGCGATCACGGCATTACCGCCGCGGGGGTGTCGGCCTACCCGGCCGAGGTGACCGCGCAGATGCTGGCCAACATCGCTGCCGGCGGCGCCGCCGTCAACGTGCTGGCCGCCGCGGCCGGCGCCGGCGTCCGCCCGCTGGACCTGGCGGTGGACCATGACACCGATCCGGCGCTGTCGAAGTACAAGATCCGCCGCTCCAGCGGCCGGATCGACCGCGAGGACGCCCTCAGCCAGGACGAGGCGGAGCGGGCCCTGGCCGCCGGCATCGCCATCGCCGACGAGGAGATCGACAGCGGAGCGCAGTTGCTGATCGCCGGTGACATGGGGATCGGCAACACCACGCCGGCCTCGGTGCTGATCTCGGTGCTCGCCGGGGTCGAGCCGATCAAGGTGGTGGGCCGGGGCACCGGCATCGACGACGCCGGCTGGGCTCGCAAGTGCGCCGCCATCCGGGACGCCCGGCGCCGGGCCTGGCCGCATCGGCAGGACCTGACCCGGCTGCTGGCGGTGGCCGGCGGCGCCGACCTGGCGGCGATGACCGGCTTCATGCTGCAGGCCGCCTACCGCCGGACGCCGGTGCTGCTGGACGGCCTGGTGGTCAGCGCCGCGGCCCTGGTCGCCCAGCTGGGCAACCCGCGGGTGGTGCACTGGCTGCAGGCTGCGCACCTGTCGGCGGAGCCGGCACACGAGCTGGCCCTGCAGCGGCTGGGGCTGACGCCGATCCTGCGGCTGGGAATGCGGCTCGGAGAAGGCACCGGGGCGCTGGTGGCGTTGCCGGTGCTGCGGGCCGCCGCGCTGAGCCTGGCCCAGATGGCCACCTTCGCCGAAGCCGCGGTGGCCACCCGGCAGCCGAGCGGTGCCGAATTGAGCGCCGCGGAATTGAGCGCCGCGGAATTGAGCGCCACGGAATCGGACGCCGGGGAATGAGCGGATGAGCGGCGGCGGCTGGCCGGTGGCTGCCGGGTTGCGGCTGTCGCTGACCACGCTGACGGTGCTGCCGCTGCCGGCCGGCCGGGTGGACCGGCGCACCGCGGCGCTGGCGATGGCCTGGGCGCCGGCCGTCGGGCTGGCGCTCGGCGGGGTGCTGGCCGGCGTCGCCTGGGGCCTGACTGAGCTGGGACTGGCCCCGCTGCCGAGCGCTGCCGTGCTGGTGGTGCTGTTGGCGTTGCTGACCCGCGGCCTGCACCTGGACGGGCTCGCCGACACCTTCGACGCGCTCGGTTCCTACACCGCCCCCGACCGGGCACTGGCGATCATGAAGTCACCCGAGACCGGCCCGTTGGGGGTGGCCGCGATCGCGGCGGTGCTGCTGGTGGATGCCGCGGCGCTGTCGGCGCTGGTGGCCCGGCACGGCTGGCTGCTGATCGCCGTCGGGGTCGCGGTGGGCCGGTTGGGCATCACGCTGTGCTGCGCGCGCCGGATTCCGGCCGCCCGGCCCGACGGCCTGGGCGCCCTGGTGGCCGGCACCGTGCCGGCGTCGGTCTGCGCGGCCTGGGCCCTGGCGCTGATCGCGCTCGGCGCGGTCGCCGGCCGGGGCATCGAGGCCGCCGGCCCCGGCTGGCCGGCGGCGGACTGGGTCCGGGCCGGGCTGGCGGTCCTGCTCGGCTGCGCCCTGGTGCTGTTGCTGGCCCGGCAGTGCGTGCGCCGGTTCGGCGGAGTCACCGGCGACGTGCTCGGCGCCGGCTGTGAACTGGCCACAGCGGTGGCGCTGCTGGCGTTGAGCGCCGCCTGAGCCTGGCCGCCGCGCGATCTGTGGACGGGAGACTCGTCCGACAGGTAGCGATTTCGGGCGCTCTGGCGGACGAAATCGCTACGCGTCCGGCGGAGCCGGCTAGCGGACGTGCGAGGGCACGAACGGCAGCTTGACCACGGTGGCGGCCAGTTTGCGGCCCCGCACCTCGATAGACACCGGGCTGGCCTCGCTCACCTGGGCGCCGGTGTCGATCAGGGCCAGCGCGATGCCCTGCTTCAGGGTGGGTGAGAACGTCCCGGAGGTGGTCTGGCCGATCACCGCGCCGTCGGCGTCCAGGACGTTCATGTGCCCGCGCGGGACGCCCCGGTCGGTCACCAGCAGCCCGCGCAGCCGCCGGGACGGGCCGGCCGCCTTCTCGGCGAGCAGCGCCTCACGGCCCCAGAACTCCGGCTTCTGCCAGCCGACCGCCCAGGACGAGCCGGCCTGCACCGGGCTGATCTCGCGGGTCAGGTCCTGGCCGTGCAGCGGGTAGCCCATCTCGGTGCGCAGCGTGTCGCGGGCGCCGAGGCCGGCCGGCATGCCGCCCAGCGGGCGGGCCGCCTCGATCAGGGCGTCCCAGAGCGCCGGGGCGTCGTCCCACGACGGGATCAGCTCGTAGCCGTGCTCGCCGGTGTAGCCGGTCCGGCAGACCCGCACCGGCCGGCCGCCGAACTCGGCGTCGACGAAGCTGACGTAGTTCAGCTCGACCGGCAGGCCCAGCGCCTTCAGCAACTCCGGGGACCTGGGGCCCTGCACGGCGAGCACGGCGAAGTCCTCGTGCTGGTTGGTCACCGTGACCGCATCCGGAGCGGCGGCGGCGAGCAGCCCGACCACCTCGTCGGCGTTGGCCGCGTTCGGCATCAGGAACACCTGCTCGTCACTGATCAGGTAGCTGAAGACGTCGTCGATGACACCGCCGTCCTCGGCGCAGCACAGCGTGTACTGCGCCTGGCCGGGTCCGATCTTGCCCAGATCGGCCGTCAGGCAGGAGTTCACGAAGTCCCGGGCGCCGGGGCCGGCGACCGTGGCCTTGCCCAGGTGCGAGACGTCGAAGATGCCGACGGCCGACCGGACGGCGGTGTGCTCGGCGATCACGCCGCCACCGGACGCGCCGTATTCGATGGGCATCTGCCATCCGCCGAAGTCGGCGAGCTTGGCTTTCAGCTCGACGTGGCGGTCGTGCAGCGGTGAACGGCGCAGCTCAGTCATGGCGCAACGGTACCGACCCTCCCGGCCGCCTCGCCCAGCCCTGTCATGGACCGGATCAAGTCGGGGCCGGATGGGCAAACCGGTGCGGTACTCACTTCACATACAGTTGCCGCATGACTTCGGTTTTCTTGATCGACAGCGCGGCGCCGTTGACCGCTGACGCAGTAGTGGTGGCGACGGTCTGCACCGATGACGGGGTGGCGCTGGCCGACGGCGCTGCCGGCGTCGACGCGGCTCTCGGCGGCGTCCTGCTGGAGGCGCTGCGAGCCGTCGAGGCCACTGGCAAGGCGGACGAGGCGATCAAGATCCCGACGCTGGGCAAGAGCGCCACACCGCTGGTGGTGGCGGCCGGGCTGGGCGTCGCGGCGCCGGACACCCTCGAACCCGAGGCGGTGCGGCGAGCCGTCGGAACCGCGCTGCGCGGGCTGCAGTCGGCCAAGCGAGTGGCGGTGGCGATCGGCTCCGGCACCGACCCGCAACTGGTGCAGGCCATCGCCGACGGCGCGCTGCTGGGCGGCTACCGGTTCACCCGGTACAAGCCGAGCGCCGAGCCGAACGCCTTGCGGCGGGTCGACATCGCCGTCACCAAGCCGGCCGACGCCGGCGCCAAGGCCGCGATCCGGCGATCGAGGATCATCATCGAGGCGGTCAACAACACCCGCGACCTGGTCAACACCCCGGCCAACCACCTCAACCCGGTGACCTTCGCCGCCTACGCCCGCGAGCGTGGCGAGGCAGCCGGCCTGAGAGTCGAGGTGCTCGACGAGCGGGCCCTCAAGCGCGGCCGGTTCGGGGCCATCCTGGCGGTCGGCGGCGGCTCGCGGACGCCGCCGCGACTGGTGCGGCTGAGCCACACGCCGGCCGGAGCCCGCGCCAGCGTCGCGCTGGTGGGCAAGGGCATCACCTTCGACAGCGGCGGCCTGGACCTCAAGCAGTCCGGCATGGGCGACATGAAGTCCGACATGGCCGGCGCGGCGGCGGTCATCGAGTCGATCATCGCGGCGGCCCGGCTCAAGCTGCCGATCGCGATCACCGCCACCGTCCCGATGGCCGAGAACGCGGTGTCCGGCTCGTCCTACCGGCCCTCCGACATCCTGGTGATGCGCGACGGGCGCACCGTCGAGATCGACAACACCGACGCCGAGGGCCGGCTGATCCTGGCCGACGCGATCCTGCGGGCGTGCGAGGACTCCCCCGACTACCTGATCGAGACGGCCACCCTGACCGGCGGTCAGGTGGTCGCGCTGGGCAACGGCACCTCCGGGGTGATGGGCACCGACGCCCTCCGCGACCGGGTGGTGGCGCTGGGCACCGCCGCCGGCGAATCGCTGTGGCCGATGCCGATGCCGCCCCGGCTGCGCAGCGTGCTGGACTCCCCGGTGGCCGATGTCGTCAACCTGCCCAAGGACCGCTCGGCCTCGATGCTGGTGGGCGCCACCTTCCTCAAGGACTTCGTGCCCGAGGGCCTGGAGTGGGTGCACGTCGACATCGCCGGCCCGGCCTTCCTGCACTCCGCTTCGGGCTACAACGGCCAGGGCGGCACCGGCGTCATCGTCCGGACGATCCTGGCAAGCCTGATCGACTTGGCGGCGGGGTGAGCGCCCGGCCAGCCAGTGGCGAACTGAGCGCCCGGCGGGCCGGGGGCGGCGGGCGCTGAACGCAGCCTGCCCGGCTGCCCGGCTACGAACGTGAAGTGACAAGATGGAACCCGGTCCGACACTGCGTCGGACCAGCTGGACTCACTGGTGACGATCGGGGCAGCCAAGCCCCGAAGCTTGGAGACATTCGTGGCAGCCGAAGGGGCCGGGAACAACGTAGACGTCGTGATCCTCGGTGGTGGCAGCGGCGGTTACGCCGCGGCGCTGCGTGCCGCCGAGCTGGGCAAGTCCGTCGTGCTGATCGAGAAGGACAAGGTCGGCGGCACCTGCCTGCACCGGGGGTGCATCCCCACCAAGGCGCTGCTGCACGCCGGTGAGGTCGCCGACTCCGCCCGCGAGAGCTCGCAGTTCGGGGTCAATGCCAGCTTCGACGGCATCGACATGGCCGGCGTCCACAAGTACAAGGACGGGGTCGTCTCCAAGAACTGGAAGGGCCTGCAGGGACTGATCCGCAGCCGCGGCATCACCATCGTCGAGGGCGAGGGCCGGCTCACCGGCCCCAAGCAGGTCACCGTCGGGGACCAGACCTACACCGGCGCAAACGTCATCCTGGCCACCGGCTCCTACGCCAAGACGCTGCCCGGCCTGGAGATCGACGGTCAGCGGGTCATCACCAGCGACCACGCGCTGGGACTGGACCACGTGCCGGCCAGTGCCATCGTGCTCGGCGGCGGCGTGATCGGCTGCGAGTTCGCCAGCGCCTGGAAGTCCTTCGGGGTCGAGGTGACCATCGTCGAGGCGTTGCCGCACCTGGTGCCGCTGGAGGACGAAGCCAACTCCAAGCTGCTCGAGCGGGCCTTCCGCCGGCGCGGGATCGGCTTCAAGCTGGGCGCCCAGTTCGATCGCGTCGAGAGCACCGACAACGGTGTGAAGGTGCACCTGCAGGACGGCCAGACGCTCGAGGCCGAACTGCTGCTGGTCGCCGTCGGGCGTGGCCCGACCTCGGCCGACCTCGGCTACGAGCAGGCCGGCGTGAGCATGGACCGGGGCTTCGTCCTTGTCGATGAGTACTGCCGCACCAACGTCGAGGGCGTCTACGCCGTCGGTGACCTGATCCCGACCCTGCAGCTGGCCCACGTGGGCTTCGCCGAGGGCATCCTGGTGGCCGAGCACCTCGCCGGCCTGCCGGTGGTGCCGATCGACTACGCCGGCGTCCCGCGGATCACCTACTCCAGCCCCGAGGTCGCCTCGGTCGGGCTCACCGAAGCACAGGCCGCCGAGAAGTTCGGCGCCGAGAAGATCAAGACGGTGACCTATGACCTGTCCGGCAACGGCCGCAGCGCGATCCTGAACACCAAGGGCGCGGTGAAGCTGGTGGCCGAGAAGTCCGAGGACGCGGTGGGCAGAGTGCTCGGCGTGCACATCGTGGGCGACCGGGTCGGCGAGCTGATCGCCGAGGCGCAGCTGATCTACAACTGGGAGGCGCTGCCCAGCGAGGTCGCCCAGCTGATCCACCCGCACCCCACGCAGTCCGAGGCGATCGGCGAGGCCCACCTGCTGCTCGCCGGCAAGCCGCTGCACGTGCACGACTGACACCACCCGGACCGCGGGCCGCGCCAGGCCCGCTGCCCGGTGTGTCACGCCTTGATCCGACGATAGGAGCCAGAAGACATGCCGGTCTCAGTGACCATGCCGCGCCTCGGTGAGAGCGTGACCGAAGGAACCGTTACGCGCTGGCTGAAGCAGGAGGGCGATCAGGTCACCGCGGACGAGCCGCTACTGGAGGTCTCGACCGACAAGGTCGACACCGAGGTGCCCTCGCCCGCCTCGGGCATCCTGACCTCGATCAAGGTCGCCGAGGACGAGACCGTCGAGATCGGCGTTGAGCTGGCAGTGATCAGCGACGCCGGTGAGGCCGAGGCCGGCTCCGACCAGGCGGGTTCTGACCAGGCGGACTCTGGCCAGGCGGACTCTGACCAGGCGGACTCTGACCAGGCCGACGAGAGCGCCGAACCGGCGGCCGAGTCACAGCCTGCTGGCCAGCAGGACGCTGAGCAACCCGCTGCCGAGGACGAGCCGGCGGCCGAGGACGAGCCGGCGGCCCAGGCCCCGCCCGCCGACGAGCAGACCACCGACGAGAAGGCGCCCGACGAGCCGATCAGCGAGGCCGCCCCCGAGGCGGGTTCGGCCGGCGAGTCCGACCAGCAGCCGGCCGCCGAGGACAAGCCACCGGCCGACCCGGCACCGGCCGCCGCGCCGGCTCCGGCCGCGGCTCCGGCACCGGCCGCCGCCCCACCGCCAGCCGCCGCTGCCCCGCCCAACGCCTCGGCCTCGCCGAGTTCGGCTCCGGCGTCGGACTACTCGGGCCGGGAGACTCCCTCGGTCCCGGGTGGGGCCGATGACGACGAGGTCGCCGGCACCTACGTGACACCGCTGGTGCGCAAGCTGGCCAGCGAGCACGGTGTCGACCTGAACTCACTGACCGGCACCGGCGTGGGTGGCCGGATCCGCAAGTCCGACGTGCTGTCAGCGGCCCAGGCCGCCGCCGAGCAGCGGGCCGAGGCCGAGGCAGCCAAGGCCGCTCCCCCGCCTGCGGCAGCTCCCGCCGCCCCGTCCGCCCCGTCCGCTCCGGCTGCCGCGTCCGCGCCTGCCGCGTCCGCGCCGGCTGCCGACAACGCCCTGCGCGGCCAGACCGTCAAGCTGTCCAGGCTGCGTCAGGTGATCGCAGCTCGCATGGTGGAATCGCTGCAGACCTCGGCGCAGCTCACCACCGTGGTCGAGGTCGACATCACCCCGATCGCCCGGCTGCGCGAGGCCGCCAAGGCCGAGTTCGAAAGGCGGGAGGGCGTCAAGCTGACGTTCCTGCCGTTCTTCGCGGTCGCGGCGGTCGAAGCCCTCAAGGCGCATCCGAACGTGAACTGCTCGGTCGACACCGAAGCCGGCACGGTCACCTACCACGAGGCCGAGCACCTGGGCATCGCGGTGGACACCGAGCGCGGCCTGCTGGTTCCGGTGATCCACAACGCCGGCGACTTCAACCTGGCCGGCGTCGCCCGCAAGATCGCCGACCTGGCCGATCGGACCCGCACCAACAAGGTGTCACCGGACGAGCTCGGCGGCGGCACCTTCACCCTGACCAACACCGGCAGCCGGGGCGCCCTGTTCGACACCCCGATCATCAACCAGCCGCAGGTGGCGATCCTGGGAACCGGTTCGGTGGTCAAGCGTCCGGTGGTGATCTCTGATGAGAAGCTCGGCGAGATCATCGCCATCCGCTCGATGGTCTACCTGGCGCTGTCCTATGACCACCGGATCGTCGACGGAGCCGACGCAGCCCGGTTCCTGACCACCATGAAGACCCGGCTCGAGGCCGGCGCCTTCGAACGCGCGCTCGGACTGGGCTGACACAGTGACGTGCCGGCCCGGCCGATGACCAGGCCGGCACGCTGAGTGCTCACGGGGGTGTGCTGTGAAGGTGATCATCGCCGGGGCGTCCGGTTTTCTCGGCAAGGCGCTGGTCAAGGACCTGCGCGACCACGGCCACCAGGTGAGCACGCTGGTACGGCGCAGCCCGGTGTCGGAGTCGGAGTTCGAGTGGCACCCCGAACGGGGTGAGCTGGATCCGCTGACGCTGGCCGGATCCGACGCGGTGATCAGCCTGTCCGGCGCCGGGATCGCCGACCAGCGGTGGACGCCGGCCTACCAGCAGGTGCTGGTGCAGAGCAGGGTGCAGCCGACCAGGACCCTGGCCCGCGCCCTGGCCGGGTTGCCGGCCGAGCTACGGCCCGGCGCCTTCCTGTCGGCCTCGGCAGTCGGTTACTACGGAGACCGCGGTGACGAGCCGTTGCCCGAGTCCGCGGCCGGCGGAACCGGGTTCCTGGCCGATCTGGTGCGCGACTGGGAAGGGGCCACCGAGGCTGCCCGGGACGCCGGGGTCCGGGTGGTGACGCTGCGCACCGGGCTGGTGCTCAGCCGCACCGGCGGGCTGATGAAACGCCTGCTCCCGCTGTTCAAGCTGGGGGCCGGCGGCAAGCTCGGCTCCGGCCGCCAGTACCAGCCCTGGATCACGCTGGCCGACGAGATCGGCGCCATCCGGCACATCCTGCAGACCGAGCAGCTCGAAGGCCCGGTCAACGTGGTCGGCCCCGAGCCGGTCCGCAACGCCGAGTTCAGCGCCGAGCTGGCCAAGGCGCTGCACCGGCCGGCGTTGCTGCCGGCCCCGGCGTTCGGCCTTCGGCTGGCGATCGGCAAGTTCACCGACGAGGGGGTGCTGGTAAGCCAGCGGGTAATGCCGGAGAAGCTGACAAGCAGCGGGTACCGGTTCGAGCACGCTGATGTGCGCAGCGCGCTGGCCTGGGCGATCGCCCACTGAGCGTTCGGGCTCCGACGAGACCGCGCTGAGCCAGGTCACGGCCAACCCGGACGCTGCGAGGCGATCCGGAACTCAGCTCCCACCCGCACCAGGCTCAGCGCCAGCCGGGTCGCGCCCGCGGGCAGCGTCCGGCTGCGCACCGTCCCCGCGCAGACCAGCGACGCCGGCGGTTGGCTGGCGGTGACCTGCAACTCCAGGCGCTGCGGGCCGGCGCTGGTGACCGTGACGTCCTGATATTCGGTGCGCAGCCCCGTCAGGCCACAGCCGGCCGGGATGCGGGAGCGCAGCTGGGCGAGATCCTGGGTCAGCAGGGCCGGTGACTGGTAGACGCCGGCCAGCAGGTCGGGACGGGCTGAGGCGAACGCCTCGGCACGTCGATCGGCCAGCGTGCGCAGCACCATGTCGGGGTCGGCCAGATCGTCCTCGGCGGGGACGTCCTCGGCAGGGCGGTCATCGGCAGGGCCGTCCTCAGTTCGACCGCCCTTGGCAGGGTCGTCTTCGGCATGGCCGCCCTTGACCGGCCCGGCACCCGGAGGCCGTTCGACGGTCGCGGCGACCCCGCCGCCCTGGATGGCCGGCGCCCCGGCCTGCTGGCCAGACCCCAGGCTCGGCCCGCCCGTGCCGCGAACGGCGGCCACCCCGAGTGCCACGCCGGCGACGCTCAGGACCGCGGCGGCCACGATCGCGCTGACCCTGGCCGGCCGGCGGGACAACCAGCGAGCCGGCCGGCCCCCGGGGCTCGGCGGGACCGGCTCTCCCCTGACCTGCAGCCGTGCCACATGGGTCAGGTCGGCCGGCACGGCATCGCCGCCGGTCGGCTCATCTCGTCCGGTCTGCTCATCTCGTCCGGTCTGCTCATCTCGCTCGGTCGGATGATCCCGCTCGGCCGAATGCCGCCCGACCCGCGGCACGATCCGGCCGGCGCCGAGCACCACCGGAGTGCCCGGCACGCTGGCCCCCAGGTCGAGGGCGAACTCGGCCGCCGAGCCGCGACGGTGCGGCTCCGGGTCCAGCGCCCGGCTGAGCACGGCGGCCATCGCCTCGGGGCAGCCCGCCAGCCTGCCGGGCAGATCCTCGATCACGCCGGTGGCCGCCCGGGCCAGGGCGGTGCGGGCGTCGTCGCGGTCACCGGCCTGCCACGGCCCGGCGCCGGTCACGCAATGCAACGCGACAGCGGCGAGTGAGAACACGTCGCTGGCCTGGCCGGCCGCGCCGCCGGCGGCGAGCACCGGGTCGAGGTAGGCCGGCGTCCCCAGCGCCCGGTCCGGATCGGCATGGTCGATCAGCATCCGCGCCACGCCGAGGTCTGCCAGCTTGGGTTGACCGGCGGCGGTGAACAGGATGTTGGCAGCGCTGACGTCGCCGTGCAGCACCCCTTCGTCGTGGGCGTAGGCAAGCGCGGCGGCGACCCGGCTGAGGGTTGCCGCGACCTCTGCCGGGCTCAGCCGGTCACGGCGGCGCAACAGCTGGGCGAGCGAGCCGCCCTCAGCCAGATCCATCACCAGCACCGCGGCTGTCGAGGTCTGCAGGTACTGGCGCAGCCGGATCAGGCCGGGGTGCTCGAGCGTGGCGAGCAGCGCCGCCTCGCCGCGGGCCGAGCGGGCCAGCGCCGCCGCCTGCCGAGCGGCCTGCGCGGGATCGCCGCCCGCCGGGTGCAGGATGATGCGCTTGAGCGCGACGGGCTCGCCGGTGGCAGCCAGCCGGGCGGAGAACACCTCGGCGTGGCTGCCGTAACCGATGAGCTGATCTAGGTGATAGCCGGGAACCGTGAACACGGGGCAACGGTAGGAGAAACAGCGCTACCACCGCCGAGGTTGTCCACAGCCCCCCGGCCGGACCGCCTAGTCCTGCGCGGTGGCCAGCTTGGAAGGCCACCAGATCTTCTTGCCGATGTCGGCCGCCAGCGCCGGCACCAGCACGCTGCGCACCAGGATGGTGTCGATCAACACGCCCACCGCCACGGTGAAGCCGAGCTCGGTCAGGAACACCAGCGGCAGCACGCCGAGCACCGTGAAGGTGGCGGCAAGCACTATGCCCGCAGAGGTGATCACACCGCCGGTCACCGTGAGGCCCCGCGAGATCCCGGCCCGGGTGCCGTGCTTGATGGACTCCTCCCTGATCCGGGTCATCAGGAAGATGTTGTAGTCGATTCCGAGCGCCACCAGGAACACGAAGCTGAACAGCGGGTAGGACGGATCCGAACCCGGGAAGCCGAACAGGTGCTCGAATGCGAGCGCCCCGATTCCCAGCGCCGCCCCGAAGGAGAGCACCACCGTCAGGATGAGCAGGATCGGAGCCAGGATCGACCGAAGCAGCACCGCCAACACCAGGAAGATCACCAGCAACACGATCGGGATGATCAGGTAGCGGTCGTGTTCCGAGGCGACCTTGACATCGAGCGTCGCCGCGGAGATGCCGCCCACCTGAGCGTCAGCGCCGGGGACGTTGCCGACCGCTTCACGCAGCCGGTCCACTGTGGCGTAGGCCTCATCGGTGTCGAAGGCGTCGGTCATCGTGGCGTTCAGGATCGTCCGGCCCTCGATCGGCTGGACCTGCAGCGACTCCGGAGCGCAGCTGCCGCTGGGCGGCGGGGTGCTGCCCGACTTGATCGCGGCGGCCAGCTTCGGGTAGTCGACCTGGACGCATACCGCGCCGGGCTTGGTGTCCACTCCTTCGACCTTCGACACCGCGGCGATGACGGCGTCCACCGAGTTGGCGTTCGTCGTGATCACCGCGGGCGTGTTGGTGTCGACGCCGAACTTTTCGTCGTAGAGCTCCTGACCGACGATCGCGTCGGCCTCGTTGGTGAGGGTCTCCGCCTGGGAGAAGCCGCTGGTGTTCAGTGAGAACAGGCCGATCAGGCAGACACCCAGCAGCACCACCGAGCCGATCCAGGCCGGACGGCGGTTGCGGTCGACCCTGCTCGCGACGCCGCCCCAGAAGCCGTGGCTGGTCAGGTCGACCGTCTGGTCCAACTTGGGCTTGCGGGGCCAGAACACCCAACGGCCGGCCAGCGCCAGCAGCACCGGCAGGAAGGTGATGGACAGCAGCAGGGTGCAGGCGATGCTGATCACGCCCGCCGGGGCCAGGGTCTTGTTGGACTCCAGGCTGGAGAAGATCAGGCACCCCAGGCCGAGCATCACCGTGGCGGCCGAGGCCACGATCGCCGGCACCGCTCCACGCCACGCCACGATCATGGCGTCGAAGCGGTTGGGATAGTTATGCAGTTCCTCGCGATAGCGAGCGACCAGCAGTAGCGCGTAGTCGGTGCCAGCGCCGAGCACCAGCACCGGCATGATGCCCGCGGTCTGCCCGTTCAAGGAGAGGACATCCTCCTTGGCGAGGAAGTAGATCACCATCGAGGACAGCCCCAGGGCCATCAGCGCCGACAGGATCGGAAAGATCCACAGCACCGGCGAGCGGTAGACGAACAGCAGGATGATGATCACCACTGTCAGCGCGGCGATCAGCAGCGTGCTGTCGATTCCCTCGAAAGCCTGCGTGAATGCCAGTAAGAACCCTGACTGCCCCGCCGGATACGCCTCCAGACCTGCGGGCAGCCCCGCCGAGGTCTCGTTGACGATCTTCTCCTCGACCTCGCCGATCAGGTCCCACCTGAGGTCCTGGCCGTTCTCCTTCTGCACCAGCGGCGTGAAGACCGCAATCGTCGTGCCGTCGGCGGAGACCTGCGGCGGGGCGAGTGCGTCGGTGGCGATCCCGGGAGTCCTGGCAACCAGCCCGGCGGCCTTGTCAACCGCGGCCCGGTCCTCGGCGGTCAGTCCACTCTCTCGGTGAAAGACCATGAAGCCCGGCACATTCTGGACCTTGTTGAACTTGTCCGACTCCATGAGCACCTTGGTCGACTCGGCCGAGCCTGGCAGGAACGAGGCATTGTCGTTCTTCTGCACCTCGACCAGCTTGCTCTGGTAGGAGCTGCCGGCCCCGCCGCCCAGCAATGCCAGGATCGCGACGGCGACCACCGCGAAGACCGGCAGGCCCCGGGGAAGTTGCCGCTTCTTGGGCCCTGCCGGGTCGGGCGCCGGCCGGGTCTTGACCTCGGTCATCACATCTCCAAAAAGAGAGGGGTACGGGTCCAGAGGTACCTCAACGCCAGGTTGTGGCCGGACCGACGGAGTTGATGCGCGCAGCGTACTTTCTTTGAAAAACCATCCACCACAGGGTGTCAGCGTTTCGCACCGGATAGTTACCGATCGGCCCCGCTACTCCTCGAATACCGCCGACACTCTCCGAATACTGACCACTCGCCAGGGCCGTACGCTGGCGGGTGAAGAGGTGATCAGGTGTCTGAGTTGAGGACCATTCGCGCCGGTCTGCTCGATTACGAGCAGGCCTGGCGGTGGCAGCGCCAGTTGCACGAGCAGCGGGTCGCGGGTGAGATCGATGACACCGCCCTGCTGCTGGAGCACCCGCCGGTCTACACCGCCGGCCGGCGCACCGAGGACTGGGAACGCCCGACCGACGGCACGCCGGTGATCGACGTGGACCGGGGCGGCAAGATCACCTGGCACGGCCCCGGGCAGCTGGTGGGCTATCCCATCGTCGAGCTGCCCAACCCGGTCGACGTGGTGGCCTACGTCCGCCGGATGGAGGAAGTGTTGGTCGAGGTCTGCGCCGAGCTGGGCCTGGCGGCCGGCCAGGTCGCCGGTCGCAGCGGGGTGTGGCTGCCGGCCGATGACCGGGGCCCGGAACGCAAGGTGGCCGCGATCGGCATCCGGGTCGCCCAGGGCGTCACGCTGCACGGCTTCGCGCTCAACTGCAACCCCGACCTGAGCTGGTTCCACCGGATCGTGCCGTGCGGCATCACCGACGCCGGTGTGACCTCGCTGACCGCCGAGCTCGGCCGCGAGGTCAGCGTCACCGATGCCCTGCCGGTGGTGGAGGCGCTGCTGCCGGGCCTGGTCGCCGCGTACGCTCGATCCCGTGACTGAACCCGTCGGCTCCCTGACCGAACCCGTCGGCTCCGCGCCCGAGCCCGGCCCGGCGGCCGGGGCCGGACGCAAGCTGCTGCGCATCGAGGCCCGCAACTCCCAGACCCCGATCGAGCGCAAGCCCGAGTGGATCAAGACCCGCGCGGTGATGGGCCCGCAGTACACCGAGCTGCGCCAACTGGTGAAGAGCGAGGGCCTGCACACGGTGTGCCAGGAGGCCGGCTGCCCCAACATCTACGAGTGCTGGGAAGACCGCGAGGCCACCTTCCTGATCGGCGGCGACCAGTGCACCCGCCGGTGCGACTTCTGCCAGATCGACACCGGCAAGCCGGCTGCCCTGGACACCGACGAGCCGCGCCGGGTCGCCGAGAGCGTGCGGACGATGGGGCTGCGCTACGCCACCGTCACCGGTGTCGCCCGTGACGACCTGCCCGACGGCGGCGCCTGGCTGTACGCCGAGACGGTCCGCCAGATCCACGACCTCAACCCCGGGACCGGCGTCGAGCTGCTGATCCCCGACTTCAACGCCGTGCCCGAGCAGCTGGCCGAGGTGTTCGGCTCGCGGCCGGAGGTGCTGGCGCACAACGTCGAGACGGTGCCGCGGGTGTTCAAGCGGATCCGGCCGGCCTTCACCTACGAGCGCTCGCTGCGGGTGATCAGCGCCGCCCGGGCGGCCGGCCTGGTCACCAAGTCCAACCTGATCCTGGGAATGGGCGAGCAGCGCGCCGAGATCTCGCAGGCGCTGCAGGACCTGCACGACGCCGGCTGCGAGCTGATCACCATCACCCAGTACCTGCGCCCGTCACTGCGGCATCACCCGATCGACCGCTGGGTGAAGCCCGAGGAGTTCGTCGAGCTGCGCGAGGAGGCCGAGGAGATCGGCTTCGCCGGGGTGCTCAGCGGGCCATTGGTACGATCGTCCTACCGAGCCGGCCGGCTCTACCAGCAGGCCCTTGACGCTCGCACCCTCACCCCGGCCGCCTCGAGCTGAATCCGTTCGGGCCGGGCGCGCCTGAGCTGGCACTGCCCAGGCTGGGCGCGCCTGCGGTCAGCGGCGGCGGGCGTTGACCACGGTCACGCCGACCAACGCCGCCATCGCCCCGGAGAAGGCGAGGACCACCAGGGCGGCCTCTTTCTGGAACATCGGCAGGGCCCCGTAGTCGGGCCGGGGCTCGACCAGCCGGATGGTGGACGAGCTCTGCGTCGGGCTGGGAGACGCCGGGCCGGCCGGCGCCGAGCTGGGCGGCTCGACGTCTGACGGCGTGGCTGACGGCCGGGCGGCGCTGCTGCTGGGGCGGGGCGCCGGCGAGCTGGCGCTGCTGGGCGGCGGGCCGACGGCCGAGGACGAGGCAACCGGCGGGTTGGTCACGGGCTGGCTGGTCGGGGGCTGGCTCGTCGCGGGCCGGCTGGTGGTGGGCGCCGGAACCGAGCTTGCCGGGGTGCTCGTCGCCGCTGAGCTGGTGGGCGCCGGCGAGGTGGGCGGGCGTGACACCGTGGCAGTCGGTGGCGGCGCCGGCGTGCTGGACGCCGGCCGCGAGGAGTTCGGCGGCGTCGAACCCGGCGAGCTGAGCGACACGCTCGGGCTGGGCCGGCTGGGCGTCGAGGGGGCGGGCCCGGTGCTGGCGCAGCTGAGTCGGATGCTGCGGGAGCTGACCACCGCGCCGTCCAGGCCGATCACCCGGACCTGGAAGTTGGCCGGCTTGGCCGCCACCTGGCTGAGGGTGATGCTCGAGGCGCTGGGCTCGTCGAAGCTGACCATGGTCCCGACCGGCTCCTCGCCGGCCAGCAGGCCGTCCTGGCGCACCAGCAGCACGGTGTAGTCGATCTGCTCGATGCCGATCTTCTCCAGCCGCCGGTCCACCTCGTTGGGGTTCTGCAGGGTGACCTTGAGGTTGGCTCGCGAGCCTGCCGTGCAGCTCTGGGCGCTGACCTTGACGCCCGGCTCGTCCAGGCCGAAGTTGGTCGGCTTGATCCGGTGGCAGCTCTCCTGCAGCGGCAGCTTGATGACCTCGGGCCGGTCCAGCTGCTTGAGGAAGACGTGATCGCTGTCGCGCACCGGGCCGGCGAGTCGCACCTTGGTCGTGTTCTCGCCCAGCGTCACCAGGCTGGGCCCGCCTTCGGGGAAGACGTCGTAGGAGTCGGTGTCGGGGCCGGCCAGCCCGACCTGCATCACCATCTCGTGATCGGCGAAACGGTCCTGCTCGACGGCGCGGAGGCTGACCTCGACGAAGTCGTCCTCGCCCTTGTCCGGGGCGCAGCCGTATCGCACCGTGGCTCGGACGTCATAGCTTTCGAGCGTGGAAGCGGCGCTGGGCTGGGCCAGCAGTGCGAGCGAGCTGCCGAGCATGGCGAGCAGCAAAGCTGCCACCACTCGGTCAGGACGTCGGATTCGCACTGTTTTTGCACCCCCGCAGGCGGTAAGAAACTAACACTGAGGTAACTGTAGCTGGTAAACCTTGACGCGGGTGAAACATCTTTCGCCGACGGCTTATCCTGTTGTCATGGCGCAATCGACCGGGGCGAAGCGGAACAGCAAGGTGAAGTTGAGCAAGGCCGAAAAAAAGGCCGCCCGCGCTCAGCGCAGGCAGTCCCGGCGTGACTCGTTCAAGCAAATGCGCCAGGCCTTCACGCTCACCCGCAAGTCCGACGCCCGGCTTGTCCCGTATCTGATCATCGCCTTCGTCCTCGCCGCGGTGCCGCTCTACCTGCTGGCGTTCCTCATCACCGACAGCGTCTGGCTGCCGATCCTGCCGGCGATCATGTTCGGGCTGCTCGCCGCGATGTTCGTGTTCTCCCGGCGCGCGCAGAGTTCGGCCTATCGCCAGGCCGAGGGCCAGGCCGGCGCGGCGGCCTACGTGCTGGGGCAACTGCGCGGTGACTGGCGCAAGACCGACGCGGTGGCCGGAACCCCGCAACTGGACGCGGTGCACCGGCTGCTCGGCCGGCCCGGCGTGGTGCTGATCGGCGAGGGCGCCCCGCAACGGGTCAAGCCGTTGCTGGCGCAGGAGAAGAAGCGGGTGGCCAGGCTGGCCGGTGACGCGCCGATCTATGACGTGGTGGTCGGCCGCGGCGAGGGTGAGGTGCCGCTGGGCAAGCTCAACACCCACCTGATGAAGCTGCCCCGCAACCTGTCCAAGGAGCAGGTGGTCGCCCTGGACCGGCGGCTGTCCGCGCTCGGGGCCCAGCGCGCCCCGCTCCCCCAGGGTCCGATGCCCGGCGGGGTCAAGATGCGCAGCATCCAGCGCGCGGCCCGCCGCCGGAGCTGAGTTCACAGTGCCCGACAGGTCGGCTCGACCTGACAAGTCGGCTCAGCCCGGTGGATCGGCTCGGTCCAGCGGGTCGGCTCGGCCTGACAAGTCGGCTGGGCCTGACAAGTCGGCTCGGCCCTACCGCGGCCAGCTGATCGGCCTGCCGCCCTCCGGCCCCGGATCGCTGGCTCCGACCGGCCGCCGGATCCTGGCCTTCGTCCTCGATGTGCTCGCCGCCGGGTTGGTGGCGAGCCTCTTCGCGCCGCGCCAGGACCTGCCCGGGCTGGCCGCCCACCTGCCCGGCCAGTGGAGCCTGATCCCGTTGGCCCTGGACTACCTCGTCGGGCTGCTGCTGTTCGGCCGGTCCTTGGGCATGTACCTGACCGGGCTGCGGGTGATCCGGGTGGACGCCAGGCTGCCGGTCGGGCCGATGCGCGCGCTGGTGCGCACGGCGCTGCTGGTGACGCTGATCCCGGCGCTGGTGGCCGATCAGGACTTTCGGGGCCTGCACGACCGGCTGACCGACACCGCCGTGATCGTGCACTGACCCAGCGCCTGCCGGCTCCGCCATCAGGCCGGCCCCGGACGGCGGGCGTAACGTCGCGGAAACACTTGAGACACCAGGAAGCAATCGGACAGCCCTAGGTTGGCAGCACCTTCAGTGATTCCCACCCACCGAGGCAGACGAGGACCGCCGAATGTTCAGTAGCTCCGATGAGATTCTCAGCTTCATCAAGAACGAGGGCGTCGAATTCGTCGACGTGCGCTTCACCGACCTGCCCGGAGTGCAGCAGCACTTCAACGTGCCCGCGTCCGGCTTCACCCAGGACGCCTTCACCGACGGCCTGATGTTCGACGGCTCGTCGATCCGCGGCTTCGCCGCGATCCACAAGTCCGACCTGAAGCTGCTGCCCGACCCCGCCACCGCCTATGTCGACCCGTTCCGGACCGCCAAGACGCTCAACCTGAACTTCTCGATCGTCGAGCCCCGCACCGGCGAGCCCTATGACCGCGACCCGCGCCAGGTGGCGTCCAAAGCCGAGGAGTACCTGACCTCGACCGGCATCGCCGACACCGTCTACTTCGGCCCTGAGGCCGAGTTCTACATCTTCGACGACGTCCGGTACGAGTCCAAGATCAACGGATCGTGCTACTCGGTCGACTCGATCGAGGGTTCCTGGAACAGCAACCGGGCCGAAGAGGGCGGCAACCTCGGGTACAAGACCCGGGTCAAGGGCGGCTACTTCCCGGTGTCGCCCTATGACCACTACGCAGACCTGCGCGATGAGATGAGCCTGGAGCTCATGAAGGCCGGCCTGGTGCTCGAGCGGGCCCACCACGAGGTCGGCACCGCCGGCCAGGCCGAGATCAACTACCGGTTCGACACCCTGACCCACGCGGCCGACCAGATCCTGATGTTCAAGTACATCGTCAAGAACGTCGCCTGGCGCAACGGCAAGACCGCGACCTTCATGCCCAAGCCGCTGTTCGGCGACAACGGCTCGGGCATGCACTGCCACCAGTCGCTGTGGAAGGACGGCGAGCCGCTGTTCTACGACGAGACCGGCTACGCGGGACTGTCCGACACCGCCCGCTACTACATCGGCGGCCTGCTGCACCACGCCCCGTCGCTGCTGGCCTTCACCAACCCGACGGTGAACTCCTACCACCGGTTGGTGCCCGGCTATGAGGCGCCGGTGAACCTGGTCTACTCGGCCGGCAACCGCTCGGCCTGCATCCGGGTGCCGATCACCGGCACCAGCCCCCGGGCCAAGCGCATCGAGTTCCGGGTGCCCGACCCGTCGGCCAACCCCTACCTTGCCTTCTCGGCGATGCTGATGGCCGGCGTGGACGGCATCCGCAACAAGATCGAGCCGGCCGACCCGATCGACAAGGACCTCTACGAGCTGCCGCCGGACGAGGCCGCCTCGATCGCGCAGGTGCCCGGCTCGCTGGAGCGGGTGCTCGAACACCTGGAGGAGGACAACGAGTACCTGCAGGAGGGCGGGGTGTTCACCGCCGACCTGATCGAGGCCTGGATCGACTACAAGCGCACGAACGAGATCGACCCGGTCCGGCTGCGCCCGCACCCGTACGAGTTCGAGCTGTACTACGACATCTGAGGTTTCGCTCCGTGCCGCGCCTGCTGGCCCATGAGCTTCCGCCCCGTGGGCGGCAGGTGCGGCGTACGAGACTCCTCGGTCACTCGCTATCAAGCCGAGGCGGAGCAAGGTTGAGCAACATCCACTCGACGTCGTCTCGCTGCCCGACGTACTTGATGAGGTCCTCTTGTCGAGGCTGACCGATTGTCAGCCGATAGTCGGCCAGCATCCGAACAAGCACTTCGAACCGAGCGGTCTCACGGCTGAGTGGCGAGGCGACCACGTAGCGCTCGATGAATGCACCGTCCTTTTTCGGATACACCCAGTAGGGCGTCACTTCATCCAGACCGGCACTAGCCGCCTGTGCTCGCGCCGCTGCGAAGACCGCCTCCCACGGATCCCGCACGGCAAGATCAAGGGCCGCTGCGGCATGGTCGGCGGCGACATTCTTGCGAACGGCGTGGCCCTTGAAACGATGAACGCGCCCTTCGCGCTGCTCTAGGTCGACCGGGTTGCTCGGCAGATTCCAGTGGACCACCGCATGCGAATACATGTGGAAGTCAAGGCCCTCCTGTCCCACGCTCGTGGATGCCAGCACGAAGGGCCAGAAGGGTGAGTTAAAAGCGTCCCGGACCCGCTTCTCCGTCTGCCGAGTCTTGTCATCAGACTGTTCGCGTCCGTACCTCACCGCGAAGTGAGTGCGCAGGACTTGAGACCTGACCGCTACGCCCTGCTGAGACGGCTTGAAGATGTCCACCTGCGGCGTGCCGGCGCGCTGTGTCAGCACTTCGCTGAGCGCGCCACTGAGCAGTTCGAGTCGCTTGTCGTCTTCAAGGGAGACCAATCCGTTCGAGTCGGTCAGGACATGGACGAATTCGTCGAGGGTGGATTGGAGATTGCCTTCGACACAAGTCATGAGTACGGCACGCCAATATGCCTCCGACGGATGCAGCTTGCCGATCACGTGGGTAAGTTCGCGCGAATTGACCATGCTGCGGAATGCCTTGCCGATACTGTGCGCGTACTCTCGAAGAGGCCCATGGTCCAGATCCGTCCCGCGCGTGGTTCTGTGCAGCGCTCGCAGGGCACAGACGCCGGGGCCTGCCACGGCGAGGCGTGCGAGCACCTGCGGCAGGTCATCCGGACGCCGACCCAAGGTTGCCAGCCATGGCAAGGTCGCGTCCTCAGCTTCCGCGATGTGGTCCGCATAGAGTCCGCCGTCATTGCCGGCAACCCAGCGCTCCTGCTCTAGGTGCGCACGGTGTGACCCCGCGTCGTGCGCATGGTCCATCGCCATCGGAGCGGCCCAGTACCAACGCTCGTCGACGGGGCCTGACCGTTGTCCGGACGGCATCTTCGCGAGTTCCCCAGCCATAATTCGGGCCAGACGCCGCTGAAAAGTTCGGGTTCGGGCGGGAATCTGCCCGAGTTCGGCAGCTATCGCTCGTGGGTCCCCGATCTCTGCCAACCGAACGAAGGGGTAGGTCAACGCGAGTACGGGCATCCCACGCATCCGCTCGTCTTCGCTCTTCGAGCGCGCCCAAGCGAGCAAGGGGTGATGAGCCTTGTCATAGGTTCCCGTAGGCCGGGCCAGCTGTTCCGCTTGATAGCTCAGCAGCGTCGCGATCGCTCGAGGCGCAACGGCCCACGCCGAGAAGACCAGGCGCTTCGTCAGTCCGGCTTCGGCCGCGCGAGCGAACGCTCCTTGGTGCTCGTAATACGGTAGCGCCGCCGGAATCCACGGCGTGGTCGGAGCATTCCGCTTACGAAGGTCATCCCAGAGCAGCCGAAGCTTGGGGTTGCCGAGGTCTATCTGCTCGTACTTGCGCATCTTTGACCAGGGCAGGACTCCTCGTCCGCTTGTGACTGCCCCGATCAACGCCTGCGAGGGTGAGTCGAGATGCGAAATCAAGTGCCGCTTGACCTCGTAGTTCTTCTCCATGAGATTCACGAGATAGGGCGAAGCGCGCCAGAACTCGAACGGGTCTTGGGATGACCCCACGAGAGAAACGAGCCTATTTGCCGCACCCAGTGACAGGATGTCGCTCGAGGTCGGCATGGGCGGGGCCATGGGCGGCTGCCTCAGCATGCCGTCTCTATCCGTGGACACAGCGAGTCGCTCGGTCCGGCACATTATCTTCCGCAGGTCGCCTTCTACCGACCGCGCCGCAACCTTCCCTTGTTCGGCGTCACGGTGGCCCATAGCCGCCTCGCGAACCAGACGTTGTCTGGCTCGTATCGACTCCGCGAGTCTCTTGCCCCCGAGGAATTCCGTGGTCAGGTGGAAATCGTTCTCGTGGTGCTCCGCCGAGGCGTTGGCGGCAAGCGTGAACATCGCATACGGCGTGGCTGACAAGAGCAGCACACGTACCCTTGTTCCGGCCTTGTTCTTGTGGTCGAAGATCGCGCGAGCAAGCGCCACAGCGTCGCTGTCTGCATCGTCCTCCTCGACATCGTCACGCAGGAACTTTCGAAATCGGTGGAACTCATCAAGGATCACCAAGTCGGGATCAAGAAGTTCCACTGCGGCCGACGCCACCTCGTGCCGCATACGGCCCACGAGCGCGCGCCACTCGATGCGCAGTGCCTCCGGAACACCGTGAGAAGCCTCTTCAGGAGTGCCTGCGAGTCGGTTGGTCAACGCGATTGCCGAGTCAACAACGGAACTCCCGCCCCGACGCTTCTTGAGGCGGCGCACGAACTTCTTAGCGAACTTCACATCTACCCGCGAGTGGTCGATCCTGTCACGCCAGTACGAGTAGCCTCGCGTGCCTGCCTGTCCGCGGAAGAAACGAACCCATCCCTCGTGGCCGAGAAGCTCTGGCCTCTCCAGGCCGGCTGCCAAGAGATAGTGAAGGAGCGCGCGCTCCTGTGCCTTGCCAGGGCCTCGGGAGACATCCATCGATGTCCCGGGCGTCAAGCTCAGAATGTTCACGCGAGAGCCTTGGAGTTGGCCCACCACAAGCGGCATCATGCTGAGGCGGTCCACTTCGACCGTCTCGTACTCCGCGACGTTCAAGCGCCGCAGATTCTGTGAGGCGATCTGGCCGTTAGAGCAGATGTAGACAATGTCTATCCGCTTTCCCTGGGGCTGATCCCATAGGTGGTCGATCGTTGTGGCGATGACACCGCGACCGACCATGGTCTTGCCGAGCCCCACTTCATCCGCGACAAGGAACCGCCCCTCGGTGTCCCGGTCCAGCCAGAGCCTCTGATGGACGTACGCCGCGGTGTCGCGCTGAAAATCCTTGAGATGAGCCAGCTCGGTCACTACATCCGGCCTCTGGGCATTTCTCATCGTCTGCTCCCGTGTGCCTCCTGGGCCACCGCCCACAAATCCGAGAAACCATCAGGTAGCTTGTCGAGGTCACCCAGCCGGGTTAGTTCCCGCACAAGGGAGTCGACTCGCTCCATGGCGCTCGCGTCGCCGAGTGCTGCTCGGATCAGGGGTTCGAACAGCACGACCGGTGGCTGTGCGGCTAACTGGTCGGTGCCTGCTCCTGACAAGTTATCGGTCAATCCAGTGACGTCATCACCACCCTCGATCGCGGGGTTTCCGAGAAGAAATGCCAAGTACGCGAGGACATCGGTCTTGCTCTTCAGCACATCGCGGAGCACCTGGTCGCGACGTTTGGGGATGTCTCCGATCAGTCGCGTCGTGAGGACACAGGACCTCGTCATCGTGATGCCGCTCCTTGTCACCGCACTCTCCACGACTAGGAATGGTGTCAGTGCCGCGATACCGAGCGGTTGCCAGCGCATTCGCGCTGCGAAGTTCTTGCCGTCTGGTCGGCTCAGCGGCCTCGCGATTGATTGAACCCCTGGGTCCCACGACCCTGGGACGCAGACCACGAGCGCGAACTCGTCCTCGCTGCAGTCTTCGATCGTCGTGGTGATATCGAGGCCAGCAAGATGACAGTGAAAGGCGAACAGTTCCCACTCGAGGTCGGCGCGCAGCTTCGCATTTGATTCGGGCGGTCGAGGCTCGTACGGCATGACGAGCGATTCCAGCCCGGAATCGCCCGGGCGGGACTTCCAGATCGAGTCGATTCCTGTCGAGGCTCGCGGTCCGACCAGTTCGACCATCAATTCGACATTGCGCGAGAACCCGGCAAGGGTTGCGTTCGCTGATCCGGTGAAGGTCCACGCATGGGACCCGTGCTCCACTATCACAACCTTGGCATGGAGCCCACTGAGCGGTGGACTCGTCTCGGAGGCTGGTTGAACCGGTTTCACCTCGCCGCCCGGATCATGGGAACTCCAAGCATCCTCGCCGGAATCCACAGCGGGGTTCAATGTGAAGTAACTGGCGTTCCTCGGATGGGTACCGATCAGGTCAATCGCCTGCGGCGTGGACAGGACCCGAAGTTCTCCGACACGACCTGCGATGTCTTGGACGACGCTCTGTCCAAGAAACGGCGAGACGATGAGAGCACGGGTGGCCGCCCAGTCCGGATCGAGTACCCGCCCAAAACCCAAAGCCCAGACGTCTGCCGTGTTGTAAGGCTTGGGTAGTTCGAGCTGCGCTCCTGCCAAGGATGCTGCCAAGTCACCGATGTCAGGTACCGCCCCATTGGCCAGGGCGGGCAACTCACGCAGGAACTCGGCAAACATCTGGCCATCCAGGTACTCGTGGCCAGGTTCGGGATTCGCCTCGTCAAGCCGCAGCATCGTGTCCCAAGTCCTGTCGAACGTGAGGTTGCGGCTCAGTACGAGAACTCGGTGGCAGCGATGCCCAGCTGGGCTCGCAAAGCGCAGTGCCCACACCTTCGGGTGGAAGACGCCGTCTTTGGGCATAACCTCAACAATCGAGTCCTCGAGGATGGTCATCAACGGGCGGTACTTGTTAGGCACAGCGATGCCGCCGCCCTGGACGAAGATGGTCGTCGTGTCGGCATGTCGGCGAAGAGCGTCCAACAACGCGATCGGCGCTACGTTGTCGATGTCTGCTCCGAGGTCGTGCGCCGCGAAGGTCAGCTGAGCAAGCGCTACGGCGATGAGGTCGAGAGAGAAGGTCGTCCCGACGGCGCGGTCCAGCGTATAGCCGACCGGCGGTCGCAACGCGGTCGTTAGAAGAGCGTGATTCTCAGGCCGCAGCATCAGAGCGCTTCCTGGATGTCATTCACGATGCGCGCAGCCACGCTCCAGTTGTAATCCAGCGGAATCAGCCCGGCGTTTCCTCGCCAGTCGCTTCGAGCCGCGGGGTTGAACAGTCGCGCGCGCGCCTTCTTCGTATCCCACTCACGCCTCCTGACGAGCTCCTCCATGGAGTTCGCTCGAGTACTCTGCGGTGGTTGACGCACGAGTCCATCCCATTGCTTCACGAAGTTCGCGGTTACCGGCCCGAGCCGCGGATTGAGTTGGCGTATCGCCGTGATGAACTCGTCGATTGACCAGTCTGCGAGCACCTGGAAGTCACGAATGTCCCTGTCCCAATCCTCGAACTGGTTCTCGTAGGCGGCGACGAGTTCATCGTCTTCGACCATTCGCGAGACATAGAGGTTGTAGAGGATGGCGGCCCCTTGGATCAGGTGGTGGAAGCACTTGGCGTGACGCATGATCAAGCGCATTCTGGCTGGAAATCGAGCGACATCATCGTGATCCCACACGTACCTGAAGCCGGCAGGCGCCACTCGATTGATGAGAAACCACTCGTACAGCGATCCAGCCGTAGACGTCATGATTCGCTCACGCAGGTACTCGGCCTCAGCGCTCTTCATCGTGAACGTGGCCCCGTCCCGACGCCAATGGTCAGGCAGCCAGCCATGAGCTGCTGTCGCATCCAGGCCGTAGACAGGACGCGAGGCGTCGTGGTCGTCGCCAGGGTTCTGTACCGTCGCCGCGGCACGGCGGCCAGCACCGACGGCCGCACGAAGAACCTGATCTATCGAGCGCTTCTGAGCCGTCACCAACCCATAGCGCCTCAGCGCCGCCCAGTGCGCTGCGGACGGCATGCGCTTGAGGTTCCTCTTTGCTTCGCGACCGATGAGACCCTCGGCGGTCGGATCTCCCTTGAGCAACGCGAAGATGAGGCTGACTTCTAGGTCGTGAAGTTTGCTGGACGCCTTCTCCACCGATTCCTCGCGTGCGGCGATGGAGATCAACGCGGGGATGAAAGTGAAATAGCGAGCTCGCGTGTGCAGGACCGATGCCCCCGGAAACATAACCCGTGCCAGCGTGTCGCGGATAACCCCGATACCCAGCTCATCGACGGTGCCAGGTTGCTTGAGAGACTCCACGACCTCCAAGGCGCGCTGCTTCTCGGAGGCGTCATACGCGAGCCACCCGAAGGTCGAGCCGGACATGGTCACCGCTCAGGCAACCACGAGCGCAGCAAGCGATGGCTTGCGACGGACACTGTCCTTGAACAGAAAGCCGAAGGCTCGCCCCAAGTCTTTTGCCGGGTAGGGAGCATCAATCCGCAGCTGTCACCGCACGACAGGTCGTAAGGCAGGTTCCAGACGTGATCGAGGTCATCGCTGGGCGCGGGCATCATGGCTTGATCCTCCCTCAGCCCGCTCGGTCTCGCTCGCTCGTTCTGCGGAGCACCAAATCGAGTGCGCCGCCTCGATCGCGCAGGTGCCCGGCTCGCTGGAGCGGGTGCTCGAGCACTGGGAGAGGACAACGAGTACCTGCAAGAGGGCGGGGTGTTCACTCCCGATCTGATCGAGGCCCTGGATCGACTACAAGCGCGTCAACGAGATCGACCCGGTCCGGCTGCGCCCGCACCCGTACGAGTTCGAGCTGTACTACGACATCTAGCAGGGTCGCCGGCTGCGGTCCTTCCGCAACGTGATCACCAACGCCCTGCGTTTGCGGTTCGCGACCATCGCCAATCAGCTCTAACATCGTCATATGGCGATGACTGGCACCGATGCCTTGGACCAGACCGAACCTCAGGCGGAGCATGCAGCCGCGGCTGTGGCCGCATGTCTCTTCCGGGGGATGGGTGACCCGTCGCGGGTGGCCATCCTGCGCCACTTGCTGCTGGGTGCGCACAACGTCGCAGAGCTGACGGCCCATCTGGGGCTGGCGCAGTCGACGGTGTCGAAGCATCTTGCGTGCCTCAGGGACTGCGGGCTTGTGGATGCACGTCCGGTTGGCCGGTCATCGGTCTACTCGCTGGAACACCCTGAAGCTGTGCTCAAGGTCTTCAGTGCGGCTGAGGAACTGCTCCGAGCGACCGGCGATGCCGTGGTGCTCTGCCCTGTCTACGGTGAGGTGGCCCACGGATGAGCGCTCATCTGCACGCCGCGACCTACGTGGATGACCCGACCCGTCGACAGCAGCTGGGTCGCCGCGCCCAACTGCTCGCCGGCGCCTCGGTCGCCTACAACCTGGTCGAGGCGGTTGTCGCGATCAGCGCTGGTCTGATCGCGGGGTCGATCGCACTCGTCGGCTTCGGGCTGGACTCGATCGTCGAGGTCAGCAGCGGTCTGATCATCTTGTGGCAGTTCCGCCACCCGCTACCGGAGTCGCGAGAGCGGCGAGCCCTGCGACTGATGGCGCTCTCCTTCTTCGTCCTCGCAGCCTATGTGACGTTCGAGTCGCTACGTGCCTTGATAGTTGGCCACGAACCCGACCCATCTGCGGTCGGCATCGGCCTGGCCGCAGCTTCGCTGGTGGTCATGCCGTTCTTGTCCTGGGCGCAGCGCCGCACCGGCAGGAGCCTCGGGTCGAACGCCGTGGTGGCTGACTCCACCCAAACTCTCCTGTGCACGTACCTGTCGGCGGTGCTTCTGGCAGGTCTGCTCTTCAACGCCACGCTGGGCTGGTCGTGGGCCGATCCCATCGCCGGCTTGGTGATCGCCGCTGTGGCGGTCCGGGAAGGCTTCGAGGCGTGGCGAGGCGAAGGTTGCGCTTGCGGGCCCGTTCTGAGCGACACCGCCACCGCACCCGGCCTGGTTGCTGACGCGGGTTGCGCGGACGGCTGCTGCGCACCCGAGAAGGGCAGGTAGACCGGTGACACGACCATTGCGGGTTCCCCCGCTCGCGCTCGTCGCCGGCGCAGCCGCGGCACAGCACCTGATGCCGCCAAACGCCCGACCACCGAGGACAAGGCGAACATTGGTAGCCGGCTCGCTGGCGGCGTCCTCACTCGCCTTACTCGCCTCCTCAGTGCGCGAGTTCCGACGCGGCCAAACCACCGTCGACCCCATGTCTCCCGAGCAGGCGACCTCACTCGTGACCATTGGGCCACATCAGTTGACCAGGAATCCGATGTACGTCGGCATGACCGGCCTCCTGACCGCCCACGCGATCGCACGGGGCAGCTGGGCCGCCACACTCCCGGTCCTCGGCTTCATCGGCATCATGAACCGGGTCCAGATCCCTGCCGAAGAAGCCGCGCTCGCAGAGCACTTCGGGGGGACGTACACGTCTTACGCCGCACGGGTGCCGCGATGGCTAGGCGTCCCCCGGCGCGCCAGCGACAGCTGAGGCGAATCGCCTCACACATCCGTCGATCGGGCAGTAGCAGCCGGGTAGCGCGCTCAGGCCAGCTCTCGCTCGTGATCGAGCACGACCCGGCCTCCCACCTCCGCCATGCCGCCGGCTGCCGGGCGCGCCAGGACGACCGAGCCCTCGCCGTGGTGGATGGTCAGCGGGCGCTGGAGCCGATCGGCCAGCAGCATCGACGCCGACCCGCAGGCTTCGTCCTCGCGGACGTCGTAGCGGGCGGCGAAGACCCGGGCCCGGACCGTCCCGGCAGTTTCGTCCTGCCAGGCCCAGAACTGGTCCGCGTCCTGCTCCGGGTTCGGGACGCCAGTCATCGCCGCCACGGTTGCCGCGTCGGGAACCTGATGCAGCGTCCACTCCGGCGCGGCGGCCACCGGCCCGCGGATCCAGGTGAGGTCGTCCTCGGCCCAGGTGGCGACCGGGCCGGCGGGCGGGTTGAGCTCGGTGACCCGATGACCCTGCCGGTTGAGCAGCCACCCGGTCCCCACCAGGGGATGCCCGGCCAACGGCAGCTCGGAGGCTGGCGTGAAGATGCGCACCCGGCCGGTGGCCGCGTCCTCGACGTAGACGGTCTCGGAGAAGCCCAGCTCGGCGGCGAGGGACTGCCGCCCCCCGGGGGCGATCGCGGCGCCGTCCAGAACGACGCCGAGGGCGTTGCCGTATTGGCCGTCGTCATCGGTGAAAACGCGCAGGACGTGCAGGAGGGTCATGTGCGCTCCAAACGGGTGAGGTTCATAACCGGTCTCCGGTGGTCAGCGGCCGAACAGCTTGCTGAAGAAGCCGCCGCGACGCTCGGCCCTGGAATGGCCCGAGCACCACTGGTCGGCGGGCACGGTGGCCTTGACCTGATTGATGTGCTGCCCGCAGCCGGCCCAGGTGGTCTTCTTGCAGGTGCGGCAGGTGGTGGGTCGACACATGGTGGTTCTCCTTATGAGTGAGCGTAGTTGCGGCCCGGGAGCGGGTTCGGTCGGCGCCCGTGCCAGGTCAGTCGTGGGCGAAGCTGATGTCAGGGAGGATCCTCTTGAGCCAGGCCGGGGTGTACCAGGCGGCCTTGCCGGTGAGGCGCAGCAGGACGGGCAGTAGGACCAGCCGGACGAGGAACGCGTCGAGCAGGACTGCGATGCCGAGAACGACGCCCATTTCCTTGGGCGGGATGGGTCCGGACAGGGCGAAGGTGAAGAAGACCGCGACCATGACGGCGCCTGCAGCGAAAATCACGCGCCCGGAGTGGGCCAATGACCCGACCATGGCGTCCTTGGGATCCCCTGACCGCTCGAAGTGCTCCTTGGCCGAGGCGAGCAGAAACACCGTGTAGTCCATCGCGATCGCGAAGATCATCGCGAAGAAGAACACCGGCGCCCACGCGTCGAGGAACCCCTGTGACTCGAAGCCAAACAGGCCGGCGCCGTGTCCCTCTTGGAAGATCAGTCGGGCGACACCGAACGCGGCAGCGGTCGAGAGCAGGCTGGCCAAGGTGCCGAGCAGCGAGATCAGAGGAGCCTGCAAGGCGGTCAGGAGCAGCAGGAAGCCCAAGGCCAGGACGACGGCGATGACCAGGGGCGTGGACTCGTCGAGCTGGGCCTTGAGGTCGAGGTTCTCCACTGCCGCGCCACCGACCAGGGCCGAGGCGGGGAGGGCGGCGCGGAGCTGGTTGACGGTCTCGCCGAGCAGGGGGTCGGAGGGATCGACAGTCGGGACCGCCTGAACCAGGACCAGGGTGCTGCCGTCGGTGGCGGGCATCGGCGGCATCGTGGCGGCGATCCCGTTGTTGTCGCGCAGAACCGTGGTGGCGGCGTCGGCGTCGGCTTCGTCCACGACGATCTGCAGGGTTCCGGGGGCGCCTTCGCCGAAGGACTCCTGGACGCGCTCGTAGCCGATCCTCGCTGACGCGTCCTCGGGCAGGACCTTGATCGACGGCATCGCGGTCTTGAGCCCGCCAATGGGTGCGGCAAGTGCGAGCAGCACGACCAGGGACGCCAGGCCCCAGACGAGGGGGCGCTTCCACAGGCGCTCACCCCACGCGGCGAACTTCGGTGACCGGTGTTCGCCTGCCCGAGCCCAGGGCAGCGCGAACTTGTTGATGCGGTCGTCGAGCTTGAACAGCACCAGCGGCAGCAGGGTCAGGGTCGCGGCCAGCACGAAGACGACCGAGAGCATGATGCCGCCGGCCATCGACCTGAAGGACGGTGAGGGAACCAGCATCACGGCCGAGAGCGAGATGAGGACCGTCAGACCGGACAACAGGACTGCCTTGCCGGCGGTGTCCATGGTCTGCGCGATCGCCCCTCGTTTGGCAGTGGTGTCGTTGCGGTCGCTGCCATGGCGGGCGGCGCGCGCGGCGCGGTAGCGGACCACGACGAACAGGGCGTAGTCGATGCCGAGCGCGAGGGCGAACATCATCGCGAAGTTCATCGCCCAGATCGACACCGGTACGAGCTCGTTGATCAGGACCAGCGACCCAGCCGAGGCGACGAGGCCGGCCAAGGTGAGGATGAGTGGCAGGCCCGCGGCGACGAGGGCGCCGAAGGCGAGCACCAGGATCGCCAGGGTCACCGGCAAGGACATGAACTCCGACTTCAGCATCGCCTCGAGGTTCGCGTCGTTGAAGTCGCTCCACAGCAGCGAGGAGCCGGTCGGGTTGACTTCGATTGGGCCGGTGGAGAGGTCCTGCAGTTCTTTCTTGAGGTCGGTGGCGACGCGGACCATCTCGTTGGTGTCGCCGCCCGCGCCGCCCAGCACGATGGCGGTACTGCCGTCTTGGGAGATGGTGGCGCCGGGCATGGGCGCGACCACGTCGGCGATGCGGGGCTCGGCTTCGAGGATCTTGGTGACTTCGGCCAGGACGTCCCTGCCCTCGCCTTCGGTCACAGGTCCGCCGGTAGAGCGGATGACCACTTGGATGGCTGAGGACGCGTTGCCGCCGAAGTGCTGCCTGGCGAGTTCCCTGGCCTCGACGGACTCCGAGCCGTTGGCCTGCCACCCGGCGCCGGAGAGGTTGTGCTCGACCTGCGGCGCGAACGCGCCGAGGCCGACGATCGCCAACACCCAGACGATCGTGACCAGCTTGGCGTGGTCGATGACCCACCCGCCGAGGCGGCCCAACGATCCCGTGCTGCTGCCGGTGTGGGACGAGCCAGAGGGCGGAGAGGGCGGGGATGTCGTGGCGGTGCTCATGACGATCCGTTCTGTTCTGGGAACGCTGAGTGCGAGGACGGGGAAGGAAGAAGTGCCCCCAGGGGGTTGTTGATCTGGCACGTTAACAGATCCCCCTGGGGGGTTGTACTCTGAGGAGGCTGACGCCACAACGGGCCGGCAATCGCATCCTCCTGGAGGACAGCCATTACGGACTACCCGGGTGACGGGCTGAACGCAGCCCTGCCTGCGGTGGAGGGGAGCAACTGATGGACCTGGATCCCGGCGAGATCAAGGCGATCATCACCCGCATGAAGCGCGCCAACGGCCACCTGGCGAGCGTCATCCGCATGATGGAGGAGGGCTCGGACTGCGAGTCGGTGCTCACCCAGCTCGCCGCGGTGAACAAGGCGCTGGCCCGCGCCGGGTACGCCATCGTTGCCACTGGACTGCAACAGTGCTTGACCCAGAACGACGAAGGCCTGGACGGCGTAGATGTGAAAAAGATGGAGAAGCTGTTTCTCGCCCTGGCATGAGGCGTGCTAGTGGTGCTCGGCGTCGCTGTAGGCCACCGCCGGGAGATCTACCCATGATCTCATCGAGGTTCTCGAAGGCGAGCGGCTCCTACGCTGCCTTCCCACCGTGAGTGGGGGAATCTCGACGGATCTGTCTGAACGCGCCGGCGCCCCGGACTGGAAAGTCCCGGGGCGCCGGTGTGTGCGTTGCGATGAGGTAGGTCAGCCTCGCGTCCTGAGCCAGGGGTCCCTGCCCGCCGTCCCGAAAGCGGCTGTGTCGACGGTGTCGGTGTGCAGCGCTCCCCAGCTACCGCTGGAGAAGTAGCCGAGCGCGACGATGCCCGGATAGGCCCGGGCCTGGCTCGGGATGGCCTTGAGCCAATCCGCCCGGCGGGGGTCGTCGATGCAGCCGTACTCACCCAGGCCGAAGGGCAGTCGCTTGGCGGTCGGGTCCACCGCGTCCAGCAGCCCGCCCTGGATGGAGTTGTAGAAAGGTGCGACCATCTGGCCGAAGCTGCGCCAGCGGTCTGCCTTGTGGTTGTAGGGATCCCACATGATGATGTTGACGTAGCCGGGGCCGGGCCAGAGCTGCTCCAGCGACCACTTCTTGGTGGGATCGGACGCGGTCCATCCCGAGACCGTCCAGGCCCACACGATGTTCGTGACGCCCCGGGCGCGGAACCGATCGACGATGTGGCGGTGGGCCGCCGCCCACTCGGCCCGGGTGCCGGCGATCGCCCGGAGCTTCGCGGTGCCGCCGATGTCGGGGCGGTCGTCCATCTCGGGGTCGATGTCGACGATGTACTTGTACGGGGTGGCCTTGACCTTGGCCGCTACCGCGTCGAGGTAGCGGTCGAGCGAGCCGTTGTTGACCTGCCGGTAGGTCCAGGTCTTCCTGAGGCGGCCTTCGCGGTCATACGTCGACGCCGCCGGCGCCGGCTGCAGGGCCGCGTCATAGCCGCCGTCGTAGGACGTGAGCTCCCAGCCGACGTGCAGGGTCCGCCCCTCCTTGGCCTGGGCGAGCATCGTCGTGGACGGCCACATGTTGTTGGTGGCGTCGAAGTCCTTGAAGTGGTGGATCATGTCGAACTTGCGCCCGATCTTGGTTTCCATCGGGCGGGGGTCCGCGCCGCCCGCCTGGTAGTAGCCGAACAGCGCGCCGGTGCCCTGCGCCGGCAGCACCCCTGCAGTGGTGGTGGGAGCGGTCGGGGTGCTGGGAGGCGGAAGCGTCGTCGTGAGCGGTGCGACGCTGACGTCGTCGACGAGGAAGGACTTGCCGGCGCCGAGGTCCCAGGCCAGGGCGTTGACGTCGATGCTGGACCCGGCGCGGGCGGCCACCAGGTCCACCGTGATCTTGTGCCAGAGCGTGTCGGCGGCCCAGTAGGAGCTCTGCTTGCTGGTCACCAGCGCGTTGCTGGTGTTGAACTCGAGCAGGCGCAGCACCAGGGAGGTGTTGGCCTGGCTCGCGCGCAGCCAGGCCGTCGCCCGGTAGGTCTGGCCCGCGACCGTGCTGGGAACGCTGTTCGGCGCGTCGTTCAGAACCGTGGTGGCCGTGGCGGCCGAGGTGTTGGACACCCGGGCGGAGTAGCTACCGGTGTGCCCGCCGGCGACCCGGGCGAGTGCCACCGGAGCGGTGCCGTCGTCCTTGGGGGTGCCGAGCCAACCGCTGGTGCTGGTCTCGAACGTGCCGTTGGCGACCTCTTCGGCTGCCGAGGCAGCCGGTGACAGGACGGCACTGCCGGCGATCACGGCTGTCAGGGAGGTAGCTATGGCCAGGCTCACCCGAAGGCTCTGGCGCCAGCCTGCAGTGGAGGACCTGCGCGGGGCTGCGTGGGACGTGGTTGGGGCGGGGTGCCGGTGAGCGCCTCTATCAGCTCGGCGCGCGTGACTGTGCGCCGCTGTGGGGGCATGACGGAACAAAGGTAAATCCTCTCCTCACGCCTACGAGGTGAGCTGTCGGGTTCGGGCAGGAGGCACCCGGCCGCAATCACGCGGCTTCACCCCTAGGTCGCGCGAGCGACCTTCACGTTTGGTTCCCCCGCTCCTGCCGAGCGCTCTCGAAAAGTGGGACCCGAGCGGGGCAGGATTCGGCGATCCGCGCGGCCAAGCGCGCCCTCCACGGGCGCGAGTGCCCCGAACACTAAGGGTTGCTATTACGTGGCAGCAAGTGGCACACCGGCAACTTGACGAGATATTGAGGTATAGAAGTGTCGGCGATCTCGCGGTCGTTGGGGGCACCTAGGCCGCGGCGCGCCACTGCGGTCCTTGCGCATACTCGCGCCACACCTCCCCCGCTCCGCCGAGTGGCCTGCCGGCGTTGATCGTGGCCGTTGACAGTGGCTTGTGCGAGAGTTGCGCTCATGGCGGCAGAGCAGTTTCGAGCGATCTTGCGCGGCAGCGACGCCACGCTGGGGGTGGTTCGCGCGAGTGACATCGCCCGCCTGATCACCGGCTTGGAATCAGCAGTCGCGGCAGCGGCGTATGCCACCCTCGGTAAGCCTCGAAGGGGTACGACAGGCCGCCATCGGGCTGCTATCGAGGCGGCCTCACGGCTCCATTTCCAGAGCGTGGAGCCCGGCAGTGTCGTCGCCGTGCTCCGGCTCCCTGAGCTTGCTGAGGTCACAGACGCCACCCTCGATATCAAGGTGGACGACCTCGCCGGAGCGGCGTTCGACCGGCTCGTCGCGTCTTTCGCCCAACCTGACGACCAGGTCGACACCGGAATCGCCAGGGCGCTCGCCGACCTCGGTCAGGAGCTCGGCATCGGCGAGCGGCACGACGAGCTGCTGTTGACCAGCGCCAGGGTCCCTGGACAGGGTCGCCTCGACGCCAGCACCAAGGAGCGGATGCGTCGATTGGCTGACGCCCCCCTCGGACACCAGTCCGACGTCGTCGTGGGCACGCTGTATGAAGCGGACTTCGACCGTCATACCGCACGGCTGCACACGGTGACGGGCGAGACCGTGATCGTGGACTTTCCTGCTGGGCTGGCCGACGACATCCAAGAGGCTCTTCGGGAACAAGCCGCCTTCGAAGGCATCATCACCTTCGACCCGACCACCGCAACCGTGAAGCGCGTGGAGCTGCGCCGCATCAGCACTCCGGACCCGCTGCCGTTCGACACCTCGGCGTTCTGGGAGAGGGCGTCCGTCGAGCAGCTCGCACACGCGCAAGGGGTGCAGCCGGCCACCTTCGAGTCCCCGCTCGCACAGTGGAGTGAGCAGGAACTCGTAGACATCGCCAGCGCTCTGGCGGATCTGGACGCATGAGCCCGGACGACGTGCCGGCCGGTCCTTTGTTGATTGACACCGACGTCGCCACCTGGCTGCTGACCGGCGTGGGGGAAGCAGAGCCCTGGCGACCGCTCCTTCGCGGGCACCTCCTGACGCTGTCTTTCGTCAACGTCGGGGAGCTTCTCGCCCTGCCCCTTTCCCGGTCCTGGGGCACCGCGCGAAGGACCGCCTGGAGCGAGGCGATCAGGCGCAACTTCGTCGTGCTGCCCTTCGACGCGACGATCACCGAACAGTGGGCGGCACTGCACGTCAAGTACCGAGGACACCTGCAACGGGGCGGAGCCAATGACCTGTGGGTCGCGGCCTCGGCGTTGTCGGCGAACCCGCCGCTCCCGCTGGCGACGAACAACCTGAGCGACTTCGCCAAGGTCACCGCCGATCACCCTTTGCGCCTCGTCCATCCTGACCTGTAATCCGGTCGTTCTCTTCTAGTCCGGTCGTTTTCTTTCGCGCTGACGCGAGGCGGTACAGGCGGTACAACACGCCGAGCAGGTAGACCGCCAGCCCGCCGAGGATCGAGGCCACCGGCAGGGTCGCGACCAGGACGGCGCAGCCGAGCGCGCCGATCACCTGCAGCGCCTTGGGATAGCGCCGGTCGCGTCCGATCTGCGTCCAGGCCGCGAGGTTTGCCACAAGGTAATAGAGCAGGACGCCGAACGAGGAGAAGCCGATGGCGCCTCTCAGATCGGCCACCAGGACGAAAGCGCTCACCACCACGGCCAGGGTTGCTTCGGCGTGGTGCGGCACGCGGTAACGGGGATGGACGGCGGCGAGCCAGCGCGGCAGGTCACCGTTGCGGGCCATCGCAAGGCTGGTCCGCCCGATGCCGGCGAGCAGCGCGAGCAACGCCCCCAGGCAGGCGGCCGCACCGCTCAGGCGCACCACGGGTCCGGCCCATGACCAGGTCCCGGCATCCACCGCAGCCGCCAGCGGAGCGGCGGTCGCGGCAACACCATCAGCGCCCAGAACCGACAGGATCGACACCGCGACCACGGCGTAGACGACCAGCGCGATACCCAGGGCGGCGCCGATGGCCCGCGGGATCGTCCGTCCCGGGTCCCTGACCTCCTCGCCCATCGTTGCTATGCGGGCGTAGCCGGCGAAGGCGAAGAACAGCAGGCCGGCGGACTGCAGGATGCCGTAAGCGCCGCCTCCGATGACGTCGCCTCCGATGACGTCGTCCCAGCCGCCGAGCCGGTCGGCCTGCGCTTGCCCACCCGCCAGTCCGGCCGCCACCACCACGGCCAAGGCGGCCAGCACCACCGTGACGATGATCTTCGCCAGCCTCGCCGTGCGGGTCACACCCCGGTAGTTGACCGCCGCCAGCGCGAGCACGGCCGCCACCGCGACGGGCCGCGCCCACCCGTCCGGCGCCGCGTAGGAGGCGAATGTCAGCGCCATCGCCGCGCAACTGGCGGTCTTGCCGATCACGAAACCCCAACCGGCCAGGAAGCCGTACCACTCGCCCAGTCGCTGCCTGCCGTAGACGTAGGTTCCGCCCGATGTCGGGTACTGCGCCGCCAGCTGCGCCGACGAGGTGGCGTTGCAGAAGGCGACCAGCGCCGCGATCGCCAGCCCGACCAGCAGCCCGCCGCCGGCTGCCTGGGCGGCAGGGGTGAACGCGGCGAAGACCCCCGCGCCGACCATCGACCCCAGGCCGATCATCACCGCGTCGAACGTGCCGAGCCGTCGGGCCAGTTCGCCGCCTGCCGGCGCGCCGCTCACCGCTCGCCCTGCGCCTGAGCGGTCCGGCTTGCTACGCATCGGAGCATGAGAGGCGAGCCTTTCAGGGTGCCTGCAGATCGACGATCACCGTAACGTCGTCGCACGCGGCGGGCAGGTGGTGGGATAGGGCGCGTGACGGTTCCCCGGATGCACGCCGACGAGGTCGAGGTCGATCCTGGCCTGGTCCGCGGCCTGCTGAGCGAGCAGGCGCCTGACTGGGCCCGGCTACCGCTCACCCGGGTGCCCGCCTGGGGGACCGACCACGTGATCTACCGGCTGGGCGAGGAGCTGTCGGTGCGGCTGCCGAAGATCGGCTGGGCAGCGTCCCAGGGTGAGACGGAGCGGCGGTGGCTGCCCCTGATCGCCGCGCAGCTGGCCGTCAAGGTTCCGGTGCCGCTGTTCGTCGGCCGGCCACAGGGGGCCTACCCCTACCGCTGGTATGTCTCGCCCTGGCTCGCCGGCGAGAACCCCCGGCCGGAGGATGACCTGACCCTGCTGGCCGGTGACCTGGCCGCCTTCGTGCTCGACCTGCAGCGCCTGGACACCACCGGCGCGCCCCGGCCGAAGGGCTCGGACCGGGGCGGACCGCTCGCCGGCGCCGACGCCTCGACCCGCGACAGCGCCGAGCGGCTGCGCGGCCAGACCGACGTCGACGCCCTGCTCGCCGCCTGGGAGGCGGGAGTGACGGCGCCGGCCTGGGACGGCCCGCCCCGTTGGGTGCACGGTGACCTGATGGACGGCAACCTGCTGGTTCAGCGGGGGCGGCTGGTCGCGGTCATCGACTGGGGCGGCTGCAAGGCGGGCGACCCCGCCATCGACCTGGTCGCGGCCTGGAGCTTGTTCGACAAGACGAGCCGGGCGGTGTTTCGCGAGCGGCTCGGCTGCGTGGACGAGCCGATGTGGTTACGCGGCAGGGCATGGGCAGTCTCGGCCGCCGTCCACGCGTTGCCGTACTACCGTGACACCAACCCCGACATCGTCGCGCGATCCTGGCGCGCGGTGAACGCCGTACTCGCCGACCTCGATTGAGCACCTGAACTTCGTTCGCAAAAGGTGCGGGATTCGACGAAGCGATAAATAAGTAGACGATCCGCCTAGAAGGCGGTCGCATTATCAGCTAATTTTGCTATGCGCGGCCTTTAGCCATAGACAAAGCGCCTACGAAGGGCCATCTCTTGGTTTTAGATAAATGGTTCTTGGTCTACTGGAGACAGCGTCAAAGTCATGGGGCTGGCTGCTCCAGCAGCTTCCGTCTAGTCATGTCACAGCATCCTGCATTTGTGAGCAGCGATAAGTTCACTGGATCTAGGCATGCGCGTTCAAATAAACGCAACCTGGCATACTCCGACGAGTTCTCGCGTTGCTGGCAACCCCGACTAAGTCTTGACCCCTGACGACCCGTCGGTCTAGTCCGGCCCAGGGCAGGCAGTAGTCGTGACAACAGACCGCGTTCCTCCTACGCCTTAAGGCGAAATCCTGATGATGCACCATTCGAGCCAAGCGCGTCCGGGCGCGTCAAACAGCAGTAGAGGCGTGCTGCCCCGGTTAAGCGTCAACTAGTGGTGACAGATCCGAACCTTGCGAGTACGGTCTGTAATGGTCGATACGGGGGATTTAATGAGAGCGACCCAAGCGTTGGCACAACGCGGCTCGATCGACCAGTGAAGTCAGTTCGATTGCAGCATGCCGAAGGGCTCGGGACATCTCTAGTGTCCCGAGCCCATTCGGTGCTGTCTACTCGGTTATGCGGACGGCCAGTTGTTGTTCCGAGGCCAGTTGTTGTTCTCAGGCATGGTAAAAACACCCCCTTTCAAGTACGGCGGGCACACTGAATGAGCGACCAGTTACAGAATTTCCTGCTGCTTACCGTACTTAGTTTGACCTATTCGCACTCCCTAAGGCGAATAGAGAGATTACGGCGCGCCGTGGTGTTAGACCGCATCCCCGACATGCTCGGCATATGGACTTTCGCGGGTTCAATGCTCCTGCCAGCACCGCTGATCGTGGCTCTGGTAATGCTGGTCAACCTCGGAGAATGGCCGTCGCGTCGAGCCGTGGGGAACGGGCGTCCCCTCAAGTACACGGTGAGTACCGCCGGAACGACAGCGTCTTGCGTCGCCGCTTCATACGTCCTGCACCATCCAGCGCTCGGGGCCTTCGACATCCCGGCCGCGGTCCTGACCTTCTGGGCACTGAACATCGGCATCGTCGCGATCTTGATCCGGGCGTCAGGAAGTCGGAACGTCTGGCGGATGGTCTCAGCCGTCCCCCATGTTCAACTCGTCGAGGTTGGGACGCAATTTCTGGGAGCCGGCCTGGGCCTGGCCATGCTGTGGCATCAGGCCACTGCACTGGCCGCGCTACCCATCCTGTTCGCGGTCCACCTCGGTTCGCTCCGCCACGTCGTCGAAGTCGAGGATGCCTTCGACGAGGTGACCGGTCTGTGGTCTGAGACCGCATGGCGTGTGCAGGCTCAGCAGAGGCTCGACGATGCACGAGGCCACGTTGCGTTGCTCATGATCGATCCTGACGAGGCCGGCCAGGAGTGCCTCATTATGCAGACCATCGCGCCAGGCCTTGGCCCGTCGGATCTGCTCGGCCGGTACGCCACTCGGCAGGTCGTGGTGCTGATTCTGGTCGGCCGGTCCGAGGCCGGTCCGTTCCTGGCCGCCGGCTTCCGGGCCGATCTGGCGACCGGCGGCGTTCAGGCAGCGCTCGGCTGCGCGACCACGGCCGACTCCGAGCTGGAGGCCCTGCTGATCGAGGCCATGTCAGACCTGATGAGCCGCCGAGCGGCGGCCGGGGTCAACCGAAATTGGTAGCAGCGCTCAGCTGTCCTCGGCTCCCTTGACAACCGAGATCAGCGCACCTTCGAGAGCCAACAGCACCGACCCGAACGCAGTGAGCCCCTCAGAGTCCGCAGCCCTACTCCGCTCGCCCAGCTCCAGCAGCAGGACGGCAGCATCGACGCCAGCAGCGACCGGTCTTCTGACACGTCGATCTCGAACTGGGTGGCGTACCTCAACACGACCTCACGGGCATCCACCCCGAGAGCGCTGGCGGTGCCCTCGATGACCTGCCGGGACTTCGGCCAGCCCTTGACCTCGCCTTTGCTGATCTTGCCGAACGTCTGATACGGAACCGAACCACCGGAGCGCTCTTCGAGCTGGCGGAGGGTCAAACCGGTGGCAAGCTTCTGACGGACGAGTTCGGCGATGGTCAGCTCGCGTCCGACTGGGTCAATCACTGCGTAGATCGACCCCCTCGGGTATCAAGCGGCGACACTGGTGGGCAGCACGGCCGGCATCGGGCCCCGGCGACTACCAAAGGTGAGGTAGCCGAACCATCCGACGCGAAGCACTCCGCCGCTGAGACGGCCGGCTTCAGCAGCCAGGCGCTTCTAGTTTCGCCCGGTCAATTGCCACTGCACTCGATCACCACTCAGGCGTAGCAGCCAAGACTCGCCCGCCTGCTTCGACAGCCTGGTCGGGGGTGTCATCACGTCCGGCCAGGGCGGTGATGGCTTCGTCGATCTGACAGGTCAGCGATTCGGCGTCGAGTTCGTCCAAGTAGCGAACTGCCGCACGGGTGAAGAACTCCGAGCGACTCATCCCCAGATCGTGTGCTCGCCGAGCTGCCCTCTCGAAGAGATCATCGGGAATGGAGATCGCGGTCTTCATGACGTGAGTATGACCAGCGGCGGAATGAGGCTGGACGCGAGAGCTGATGCCGGATGGAACACAGCAGGCAGTCCCTGAGGCTTCGGGCGCTACTCACCGATGTCGTGAGCGATGTGGAAGACGCCGATGGTCGCGAGGACGGCCTCTTCGACCTGGGTCTTCTCAATGCCCAGCTCGGCCAACGGGCCTGAACCGGCTTCGTGCTCCAGCAGGGCAAGCAGGATGTGCTCGGTGCCGACGTAGTTGTGCCCCAGTCGCAGCGCTTCGCGAAAGGTCAGCTCCAGGGCTTTGCGCGCGTCCGTGCTGTACGGGATGAGGTCGGGCAGCGTGTCGGCCGCCGGTGGCAGCGTCGCCGTGACCGCGGTTCGCACGGCGTCCAGCGCGACGCCCTGGTTCCGCAGGACCAGGGCCGCGATCGCCTCCGGCTCGCTGAGCAGCCCCAGGATCAGGTGCCCGGTCAGGATCGTGTCGTTGCCGGCGGCCCGCGCCTCGTTCTGCGCGGCCATCACGACGTTGCGGGCCCGCTGGGTGAACCGGCTGAACCCCTGGCTCGCATCGAGGTCCGGGGCTCCGGCCTTGGCCACGAAACGCTTCTGCGCCGCCTGCTTGGTGACTCCCATACTCCGTCCGATGTCGGTCCAGGAAGCACCGGAACGCCGCGCCTGATCAACGAAATGTCCGATCAGGTGGTCGGCCACCTCGTCGATGTGCTGCGCGGCCAGCACGGCGTCGGCGAGTTGATCGAGGGGGTCCGTATGCACCTTCTTGATGGTGGCGATCAGGTCGTCCAGCCGGACCGGGCTGCTCATCTGGGTTGGCTCTACCATGTCGACAACCATAGGTTGACGCTGATCAATCGTCAACCTCGGGTTGTCGGTTACGGCCTCCCTGCATTGTGCGGCCCGAAACGTCGTTGCGAAGGCCGTTCCAGCGACGTTTCGGGCCGCACTATGCGCCAAGGGCGGCGGCGTCAGGTCCCGCAGAACGTCACGTACGAGCCGAAGTCCTCCGGAGCGGGCGCGGCGTAGCGCTCCAGGCCGGGGCGCTCGTCGAAGGGCACGGTCACCGCCTCGAGCAGCCGGTGCAACGGACCGAGCTCGCCCGCGACCCCGGCGGTGAGAGCCTCCTCGACCAGGTGGTTGCGCGGGATGTAGGCAGGATTCACCCGGTCCATGGCCTGCCCGTCCGGCGCCAGGGCGAGCCAGCGCCCCAACCAGTCATCCAGCGACGCTAGGTCCAGGACCAACCCCCGCACCGGCTCGGGCTCGCCCCGGGCGGCCGAGCCCAGGCCGCGGAAGAACGATGTGTAGTCGACGTGGTTGGCCTGCAGCATCACCAGCAGGTCGTCGACCAGCGCTGCCGCCTCAGCGGCCTCGGCATCGGAGGGCAGGCCCAGCTTGGCGCGCATGCCGGCCGTCCAGGCGGCGGAGTACTGCTCGCGGAACCGCCCGAGCGCCTCCACCGCAAGTGCGATCGCCTGCTCCTGGTCCTCGGCCAGCAGCGGCAGCAGCGCCTCGGCCAGCCGGGCCAGGTTCCACTCGGCGACCACGGGCTGGTTGCCGTAGGCGTAGCGCCCGCCCGCGTCGATCGAGCTGAAGACGGTGGCCGGGTCGAACACGTCCAGAAAGGCGCACGGGCCGTAGTCGATGGTCTCGCCGGAGATCGTCATGTTGTCGGTGTTCATCACGCCGTGCACGAACCCGACCAGCATCCAGCGCGCCACCAGCGAGGCCTGAGCCGAGACCACGGCCTCGAACAGGGCCAGGTAGCGGTGCGGAGCTTCCGCGGCGCCGGGGTGGTGCCGGCTGATCGCGTGGTCGGCCAGCCGGCGCAGCAGGTCGAGGTCGCCGGTGGCGGCGGCGTACTGGAAGCTGCCCACCCGCAGGTGGCTGCTGGCCACTCGTGCCAGCACCGCTCCCGGCACCACGGTCTCGCGGTACACCGGGCGCCCCGTCGCCACCACCGCCAGCGAACGGGTCGTCGGGATGCCGAGCGCGTGCATCGCCTCGCTGATGACGTACTCGCGCAGCATCGGACCCACCGCGGCCAGGCCGTCACCGCCACGCGCGAACGGCGTGCGCCCGGACCCCTTCAGGTGCAGGTCGAGACGCCGCCCACCGGGAGTGACGACCTCGCCCAGCAGCAGTGCCCGCCCGTCACCCAGCCGCGGCGTGAACCCGCCGAACTGGTGCCCGGAGTACGCCTGCGCCACCGGGGTCGCTCCGCTGGGCACCAGGTTGCCCACCAGGAACCGCAGGCCGTCGGGGCCGCGCAACCAGTCGGCGGCCAGGCCCAGTTCGGCAGCGAGCGGCTCGTTGAGCGCCAGCAGCCGCGGGTCAGGAGCCGGCTCAGCCTGCCACGGCAAGGCCATCTCACCCAGCTCGCGGGCGAACCGGTCTTCGAAGTCGAGAGTCGGCACGGGTGCAACGCTCATCTGTCCAAGCCTACCTGCGGCGCGGACCGCCGCCTCTGCGATCACGGGCGACCGTACGACGATCACGGGCGGCCGCATGACGATCACGGGCGGCCGCACTAACCGAAGGGGCGCCTGCCCCCACCTTCACAGCTGGCGCGAGACCTCGCCGATCGCCTGGTCGAGCATCTCCAGACCCAGGGCGATCTCGTCCTCGGTGCTGGTCAGCGCCGGCGCGATCCGGAAGGTGCCACCCATCCCGGGCAGCTGCACGACATTCATGTGCAGCCCCAGCTCCAGGCAGCGCCGGGTCACCAGGGCGCCCAGCTTGTCCGAGCCCTGCTTGGTGTCGCGGTCGGTCACCAGCTCCAGGCCCTGCAGCAGGCCGCGGCCGCGGACGTCGCCGACCACAGCATGGCGGTCCTGCATGGCCAGCAACCCGTCTCGCAAGACGCCGCCCAGCTTGTGCGCCTGCTCGTCCAGCCGCTCGCGTTCCAGGACGTCCAGCACGGTGTTTCCGACAGCGGCGACCAGCGGATCCGAGACGTGCGTTGTGTAGAACAAGAAGCCCCGCCGGTGGGCCTCCTCCTCGATGGCGGCGCTGGTGATGACCGCAGCCAGCGGCAACCCGGCGCCCAGGGTCTTGGACAGCGTGATGATGTCGGGGACGACCCCGTCCCGCTCGAAGGCGTACCAGGTCCCGGTCCGGCACAGCCCGGTCTGCGCCTCGTCCAGGATCAGCAGCATCCCGCGCTCGTCGCACTTGCGCCTCAACCCGGCCAGGTACCCCACCGGCGGGTCGATGACCCCGCCCGAGCTGAGGATCGGCTCCACCAGGCAGGCCGCCAGGCTGCCGACCGACTGGGCGTCGATCAGGGCGAAGGAGTAGTCCAGCTGCCGCTGCCAGTCGAGCTCGCCCTCGGCGGTCACGAAGTCGGGACGGTAGCTGTTCGGGGTCGGGATGGCGAGGTTGCCGACCGTGGGCCCGTAACCGTTGCGGCCGGCGCTGTAGGTGGCCGCCGCGGCCCCGGCGGTCATGCCGTGCCAGGAGCCGGCGAACGACACGATCTCGTGCTTGCCGGTGACCAGCTTGGCCATCCGCAGGGCGGCCTCGTTCACTTCCGCCCCGGTCGTCAGCAACAGGGCCTTCTGCAACGGCGCCGGCAGCGAGTCCGCCAGCCGGCGGGCCAGCTCGACCACCGGGCGCGACAGCATCCCGCTGAACAGGTGATCGAGTTCGGCGACCTGCCGCTGGACGGTGGCCACGATCTCCGGATGCGAGTGCCCCAGGATCGCGCTCATCTGTCCCGAGGTGAAGTCCAGGATCTTCCGGCCGCTCTCGGTGTAGACGAAGCTGCCCTCGGCGCGGGTGATGATCTCGGTGGTGAAGCTGCCGCCGTAGCGGATCAGGTGCTGATCCACCTCTGACCAGAAGTCGTGAGCCATGACCAGACGCTACAACCGATCCCCGCCTGCCTGCCGCCCGTTTGCCGATGGATGGCGCTGGCGGCGCTGGATAGGCGCGATCGTTGGCCCGCTGGCAGGGCGACGCGCCGGCGTCGACCCTGCTGCGGGGCCAACGATCCGTCTGCACGTGCGGATCGCCCGATCGCAGGCAAGATGGGCCGCATGACCGGCGACCTCGGCGAACGAGCCGACCTCGGCGAACCAGCCGACCTCGGGGACGCACACTCCCCGGCAGTCACCGTGGTCCCGATCGAACGCGCCCCCGACGCCTTTCAGCAGCCGGTGGCGCCCAGCGTCCTGCTCGCTATCTGCCGGCGCGCTCTGGGCGCCGGCGTGCGAGTCCGGCAGATCGTCGAAATCGGCGTCGGCACCTACAACAGCACCTACCGGGTCGACATCGTCGAGGGCGAGCCGGTGATCCTCCGGGTCGCTCCGGAGCCCTCGCGTCAAGGGATCGCCGCGCGCGAGGCGATGCGCAACGAGTACGCGGCGCTGCCCTTCCTGGCGCCCCTGGGCGGGCTGGTCCCCCGCACCCTGGCCGTTGACTTCACCCACCAGTTGCTGGAGCGCGACTACCTCGTGCAGACCATGCTGCCTGGCGAGCCGGCCTCGCAGCGGATCCCCGGCTACTCCGCGAGCGCGCTGCGGTGCCTCTACCGCGAGCTCGGCTCGGTCACCAGGACGATTCACGAGGTCACCGGTTCGGCGTTCGGCCCGGTCGCCGGACCGCTGCACGCCACCTGGAGCTCGGCGCTCATCGCCGGATTCGAGCGGCTGGCCGAGGAGTTCACCACTGCCGGCCTCGACGCCGCTCCGGCTCACGGGGTGATCGCCGCGGCGGAGCGTCATCGCGCCGAACTCGACGAGGTCACCGTCCCGGCGCTGCTGCACGGCGACCTGTGGACGCTCAACATCCTGGTCGACACCGACCCGGACCGGCCCACGATCACCGGAGTGCTGGACTGCGATGCGGCCTCCTGGGGCGATCCGATGTCGGACTGGACGGTCAACCGGGTGCTGTCGCGGCCCGGCACCGAGGTGGACGCCTTCTGGCAGGCCTACGGCAGCCCGGCCGGTGGCCGGTCCGAGTCGGTTCGCGCGCTGGTCTACCGGGCTCGTAACGCCCTCGGCGCCCGGCTCGACATCCACCGGCGCGGGTTGGACACGCGCGACATCCCACCGATCCATTGGGACGTCACCGACGTCCTCAGCGCGCTGGCCTGACCTTCGATATCGCCCCTGGGTCATCAGCCGGTCACCCACCGTGAACGTTTCTGCCGTCGGAGCAAACCTGAACGCTGACGCGTTGAGTCCGAGGATCCGCTGGCGTGCGGCGTCGGTCGCTTCCGGCAAAATCCCGGGATTCAAATGCGAGAATGGTGCGGTGACAGCCGAGGTGACCACTGAAGTCCGCGAGGTCGAGCCGCCCAGGCCGCGTCGCCGATTCAACGGTCTGTTCCCCGACAGCTTGCTGCACCACCGCCGGCCCAAGTGGTGGCAAGAGATCGCCATCATCGGTTTCTGCTACTGGATCTACAGCCAGGTCCGCAACCTGGTGCCCGAGCAGAAGAGCATCGCCGACCGGCACGGCCGCGGCGTCCAGCACCTGCAGGACGCGCTGCACCTGAACTTCGAGCTCTCGCTGAACCGCTTCGTGGCCAGCCACGAGCCGCTGGCCCAGGTGATGAACTACTACTACGCCACCCTGCACTTCGTGGTGACCATCGGCTGCCTGGTGTGGCTGTACCGGGCGCATCCGCGGATCTACCGCGGCGCCCGGACCGTGCTGTTCGCCACCTCGCTGATCGCGCTGGCCGGCTTCTACCTCTACCCGCTGACGCCGCCCCGGCTGCTGCCCCAATACGGCTATGTCGACACGCTGATCACGTTCCACACCTGGGGCTCGCTGGCCGACCCCAACATCGCCGAGCACTCCAACCAGTACGCCGCGATGCCCAGCCTGCACATGGCCTGGGCGCTGTGGTGCGGCGTCGTGATCTACTACTGCGCCCGCCGCTCCTGGGTACGCTCCCTCGGCCTGGCCTACCCGGTCTGCACGCTGCTCGTCATCGTCGGCACCGCCAACCACTTCATCATCGACGCCGTCGCCGGGCTGGTGGTGTTCTGGATGGGTGGCGCGGTCCAGTACCTGTCCTCCGGCCGGAGCGCCTTCGTCGAGGCCCCGATCTACCGGCACGCGGGCAACGAGCCCACGCCTGAGCGGCGCAGCTCTCAGCCGGCCGGGTCGTAGAACACCGACTCGACGACCCGGCGGGCCCGTCGCGCGACCTTGCGGTAGTCATCGATCAGCTGGCCGGCCTCGAATCCGGGCTGATAGCCCAGCACCCGCCCCACCGCCTCCAGCACCCGGCCGGGCTTGGGCAGCTGATCCTCGGCCTTGTCGCGCACCAGCATGATCGCGTTACGGATCCGGCCGGCCAGCCGCCAGGCCGCCACCAGTGCCGCCGCGTCGTCGGCCGCCAGCTTGCCGGCCTCCACCGCGGCCTGCATGGCAGCCAGCGTTCCGGTGGTGCGCAGCCCGGGAACCTGGTCGGCAAAGCGCAGTTGCAGCAGCTGAACCGTCCACTCGACGTCGGCCAGCCCGCCGCGACCCAGCTTGGTGTGGGTGTGCGGATCAGCGCCGCGGGGCAGCCGCTCGGCGTCCACCCGGCCCTTGATCCGGCGGATCTCCACCACCGCGGGTCCGGCCAGGCCGCCGGCGGGGTAGCGGAGGGGTTCGATCAGCGCGATGAACCGCTCCCCCAGCTCGGGGTCGCCGGCGCAGAACCGGGCTCGCAGCAACGCCTGCGCCTCCCATACCGAGGCCCACCGCTGGTAGTACTCGGCGTAGGAGTCCAGCGACCGGACCAGGACGCCGTTGCGGCCCTCCGGCCGCAGGTCGGCGTCCAGGCGCAGCGGCGGATCGGTGGACGGGGCAGCCAGCATCGCCCGCAGCCGCTCGGCGACCAGATGCGCCCGGCGGCCTGCCTCGGCGCCGGCGCCGCAGTCGGAGAAGACGAACAGGACGTCGGCGTCCGAGCCGTAGCCCAGCTCCCGGCCACCCAGCCGGCCCATCGCTACCACCGCGAACCGCACGCCCAGCTCGGGCACCGCCTGCTCGGCTGCCACGATCCGCTGGACGGCGCTGAGCGCCGCGGCCAGGGTGGCGTCGGCCAGCTCGCTGAGCGCCTCGGCCACCTCGATGTCGCCGAGCTGGCCGAGCAGGTCGGCGAAGGCGATCCGCAACAGCTCCACCCGGCGCAGCGAGCGGATCGCGTGCGCGGCCTGCGCCAGATCGTCCTGGCGGCCGGCTGCCGAGCCCATCAGCACCTCGAGCTCGGCCTGCCGGCGGGGCCGCAGCTGGTCATCGGCGGACAGCATCTGCAGCGCCTCCGGCGAGCGCACCAGCAGGTTGGCCACGTAGCGGGACGTGCCCAGCAAGGTGGCCAGCCGGGACGCCACCGCGCCCTCGTCGCGCAGCAGCCGCAGGAACCAGGAGGTGCTGCCGAGAGCGTCGGAGACCTGCCGGTAGGCCAGCAGCCCGGCGTCCGGGTCAGGTGCGTCGGCCAGCTCGGACAGGATCACCGGCAGCAGCGCCCGTTGCAGCGCCGCCCGCCGGGACAGCCCCGCGGTCAGCGCCTCGATGTGGCGCAGCGCGCCCTGCGGATCGGTGTAGCCCAGCGCCTCCAGCCGTCGCCGGGCCTCGCCCGCGGTCAGCCGCAACGCCTCGGCGGGAACCCTGGCGACCGCCTCCAGCAGCGGGCGGTAGAACAGCTTCTCGTGCAGCCGCCTGACCTCCCGGGCGTGCAGCGCCCATTCCGCGCGCCACACCGCCACCGCGTCGCCGCGGCTGTCCGGCCGAAAGCCCAGCGAGCGCGCCAGCCGCAGCATGGCCGCGGGGTCGTCGGGCACCAGGTGGGTCCGGCGCAGCTTGACCAGCTGCAACCGGTGCTCGGTCGCCCGCAGGAACTGGTAGGCGTCGGCCAGGCTGACCGCGTCGTCGCGGCCGACGAAGCCGCCGTCGCGCAGCGCCGCCAATGCTGGCAGGGTCGCCCGGACCTGCAGCGAGGGATCGGCCCGGCCATGCACCAGCTGCAACAGCTGCACGGCGAACTCGACGTCACGCAGGCCACCGCGACCGAGCTTGATCTCGCGTTCGGCCAGGTCGGCGGGCAGGTGCTCGACCACCCGCCGGCGCATCGCCTGCACATCGGGGACGAAGTCCGGGCGTTGCGAGGCCGTCCAGACCAGCGGTGACAGCGCCTGGACGTAGCGCTCGCCCAGCTCCAGGTCGCCGGCGATCGGACGGGCCTTGAGCAGCGCCTGGAACTCCCAGGTCGAGGCCCACCGCTTGTAGTAGGCCTCGTGACTGGCCAGCGTCCGGACCAGCGCGCCGGACTTGCCCTCCGGGCGCAATGCGGCGTCGACCTCCCACGCCGCCTGCCCGCAGATCCGCATGGTGTCGGCGGCCAGCCTGGTCGCGGTGGCCAGCGCCGCGCTCTCCTGGTCGGCGTCCTTGGCCGTCCCGGTCGCGGCCGGCTCGAACACGAAGACCACGTCGACGTCGGAGATGTAGTTCAACTCGCGCCCGCCGGCCTTGCCCATCCCGATGACGGCCAACCGGCAGCCGGCCGCGTCGGGGGGTAGGCCCGCTCGCGCGACGGCCAGCCCGGCGCTCAGGACGAAGCCGGCCAGGTCGGCCAGCGCCTCGGTGACCTCCTGCAGGCTCAGCTCGCTGGCAAGGTCGCGGGCGGCCACCAGCAGCAGCTCGCGCCGGTAGGCGGCTCGCAACGCCCGCACCGCGGCCGGCCCGGTCACCGTGGCCGGCGTGCCGGCGGTACCGGTCACCGGATCTGCCGCCGAGGCGCCGACAGCGTCGGCGAGCCGTTCGGCGGCCGAGTCGACTCCTGGCAGCTCACCGGCGGCGCCCCGCAGGAGCAGCGCGTCGCCGGGATGGGCGCACAGGTGTTCGGCCAGCGCCTGCGAGACGCCCAGCACCCCCAGCAGCCTGGTCCTGAACTCCACCGAATTCCGCAGCTCGGCCACGATCTCGGGGCCGGGCTCTTTGACGGCCAGCTCGGCCAGCATCGCCAGCGCCTGGTCAGGTGCTGCCGCCCGGCCCAGTGCCGAGAGCACCGCCGCCGCGGCCGGATCACTGGCCTCGTTGCGCTCGGAATCCCACAACCGCAGCGCCGGCGAGGTGAGCAATCCGCCGGCCCGCACCGGATCGGCGAACCCGGCCCGGGCCAGCCGCGCGGTCAGCCGGCGGGTCTGCGGCGTGGCCACCATGCCGGCTGCCGGGGTGCCGACTGCCGAGGTGCCGGCTGCCGGGGTGCTGTCTGCCGGGGCTGCCGGGGTGTCGGGCCCCCGAGTTTGCTCAGTGTCCGGGTGGCTCACGCGAGGCCTGCAGCTCGGCCGCCAGGGCCGCCCGGATCGCGGCAGCGTCGGTGATCGGCCCAGCGGTCGTGGTCACCGATCCGGCGCCGGCCATCGGCAGCAGCCGCGGCCCCGCGCCGGCCGGCGGTCCCGCAGCCGCCGGGTCAGCAGCCAGCCCGACGAAGGCGGCGACCACTGGCTGCCACACCTCGACGATGTCCGGATGCGCCCGGGCGCTGCGCTCGAGGATGGCGGGCAGGTCGTAATCCTGCAGCAGCTCCGCGTCATGCTCGGCCCACAGCGCCACGATCTCGGGGGTGGTCTCGATGTGGAACTGCAGGCCCCAGGCCAACCGGCCGATCCGGAAGGCCTGCACCTCGCACACCGGTGAGGACGCCAGCAGCACCGCTCCCGGTGGCAGCTCGCTGATCTCATCGACGTGCCACTGCAGGACGTCCGGCGTGATCGGCACCTCACGCAACAGCGGGTCAGCGGCGGCGGCCTGCCGCTTGGCGACCAGCTGCGAGCCGTACTCGGGGGTGTCGGCGGGTCGCACCCGGCCACCGGTGGCCGCCGCCAGCAGCTGAGCGCCCAGGCAGACGCCGAGGGTGGGCAGCTCGGTCCGGACAGCCTCGGCGAGTAACTGCCGCAGCTGCGGCAGCCACGCCGCCCGCTCGTCGTCGTAGGCGCCCATTCCGCCACCGAGCACCACCAGGGCCGAGTAACCGCCCAGGTCGGCGGGCAGCGGCTGGCCGGTGGCCGGCGAGCACATCACCAGCTCCGCGCCGGCCGCCCGCAGCCAGCCGTCGAGCATGCCGATCGGCGCGATCAGGTCGTTCTCGACAACGAGCACCGGGAGCTGCGGACGGGCGGCCATGCCTGCAGGTTACTGAACCGGGCGCGCCGCCCGCTGGCGCAGGTACTCAGCGCAGCTGGGCAGATTGCGGATCGTGATGGCGTCGTTGAGGGTGAACGCGTTCAGGGCGCCGCCGAGTCGCGCCGCCAGCCGGGTGATCGGCGTGTCGTACTTCTGCGCCATGTAGCGATAGTTGACGCGGGCCTCGGCGAAGTTGTGTTGCGAGCTCTTGGCGTGCGGGTAGTGGATCGAGCTCGCCGCTCGGTTGAGAACGAACCGGACGCCATCGAGGTGCAGCCGGTACCCCAGGTCGATGTCCTCGCCGCCCCAGCTGCGGAACTGCTCGTCGAACCCCCCGACCGACCGCAGCCGATCCGTCGGCGCCGACACATTGCAGGTCCAGTACAGCACCCAGGGCGCGGGCAATCGGCCCAGGTCGTAGGCATGCCTGGCGTAGAAGGGCTCACGAAGGTCGGCCCACCGCCCGGTCTCGCGCAGCACCTCGATGGTGGCGTCCGGATCGTCGAAGTCGAGCGTCCGGATCATCTCCTCGGCGTCGAAGTCGTTGTTGTCGAAGCCGTAGACGTAACCGCAGACCGCGACCGGCCCGCCGGCCTGCTCATGGCTCTCGACATGCGCTCGCACGCAACCTGAGTGCAGCACCACGCCCGAGTCCACGAACACGCACACCTCGCCGGTGGCATGGGCGATCCCGACGTTGCGCGCCTGCGCCACCCGCCAGCCCTCATCAGGCTGGAAGAAGTACCGCACATCAAGCCGATCGTGAAAGCCGGCCACCACCTCGGCCGTCCCATCGCTGGAGCCGTCATCGACCACCAACACCTCGAAAGCGGCCTTCGGCAGATCCTGCCGGGCCAGCGACTCCAGCGTGTGCCGCAGCAACTCAGCCCGGTTGTAGGTGGGAATGACGACACTGCACCTCAGGACGGTGGCCACCGACATCTCCCTGCGTCTCTCAGGTGCTGGCCCCCATGAGTCAGGGGCAGGATCGGGGCGAGTATCTCTGCCAGCAGGCTGTGTCCGCTAGCGGCTGCGCCCCACCGACGCCGGATGACACATCCCGCACGGGAGTGACTACAGCGAGGGCAGGTACCTGCGCAGCTCGAACGGGGTCACCTCGGCGCGGTAGTCCACCCATTCCGAGCGCTTGTTGCGCAGGAAGAATTCGAAGACGTGCTCGCCCAGCGTCTCGGCGACCAGTTCGGAGTCCTCCATCGACCGCAGCGCGTCGGCCAGGTTGTGCGGCAGGTCGTCATAGCCCAGCGCCCGGCGTTCGGTGTCCGACAGCGACCAGACGTCGTCCTCGGCGCCCGGCGGCAGCTCGTAGTTCTCCTCGATGCCCTTCAGACCGGCCGCCAGCAGCACCGCGAAGGCCAGGTACGGGTTGCACGCCGAGTCCGGCGACCGGACCTCGACCCGGGTGGAGTTGGCCTTACCGGGCTTGTACATGGGCACCCGGACCAGGGCGGAGCGGTTGGCGTGACCCCAGCACACGTAGGTCGGGGCCTCGACCAGCTGGCCCGGGGCCGACCAGCCGAACAGCCGCTTGTAGGAGTTCACCCACTGGTTGGTGACCGCGGTGATCTCACGGGCGTGCTTCAGCAGGCCGGCGATGAACGAGCGCGCGGTGGCCGAGAGGTAGAGGCTGTCCGCCGGGTCGTGAAAGGCGTTGCGGTCGCCCTCGAACAGCGACAGGTGGGTGTGCATGCCGCTGCCCGGCTGGTGCCGGAACGGCTTGGGCATGAAGGTGGCGTGCACCCCGCGGGTCCGGGCGACCTCTTTGATGATGTGCCGGAAGCTCATGATGTTGTCGGCGGTGGACAGCGCGTCGGCGTAGCGCAGGTCGATCTCCTGCTGGCCCGGCGCCACCTCGTGGTGACTGAACTCGACCGAGATGCCGACCGCCTCGAGCGCGGTGATGGCGCTGCGCCTGAAGTCATGGGCGGTGTCGTGGCTGGTCATGTCGAAGTAGCCGCCGTCGTCGATCGGCGCCGGTTCGCTGCCGTCGGTGGGACGGTTCTTGAGCAGGAAGAACTCGATCTCGGGGTGGGTGTAGAAGGTCAGGCCCCGCTCGGCCGCCTTGGACAGCGTCCGGCGCAGCACGTAGCGGGGGTCGGCCCAGGACGGCGAGCCGTCGGGCATCGTGATGTCGCAGAACATCCGCGCGGTGTCGCTGGGCTTGCCGTCGTCGTCCTGCAGGATCTGGAAGGTCGCCGGGTCGGGACGGGCGAGCATGTCGGACTCGCTGGCCCGGGCGAAGCCCTCGATCGCCGAGCCGTCGAAGCCGATCCCCTCGGCGAAGGCGCCTTCGAGCTCGGCCGGCGCGATGGCTACGGACTTGAGGTAGCCCAGCACGTCGGTGAACCACAGCCGGACGAACCGGATCTGTCGCTCTTCCAGGGTGCGTAGGACGAATTCCTGCTGGCGATCCACAGTTGGTGAGTCTGCCGGTTACCTGTGTCAGGCAGGTAACAACCGGCGGAGTCCGGCGTGTCAGCGAGGGCGGTCAGCCGCCGGTGTCAGGCAGTGCGGGCCGGGGCCCAGCGATCAGGCTGCGCTGTTGGCGACCCATCCCGCCCATGAGATGTTCCAGAAACCGGAGTTCCAGACCGCCAGGTTACGACCGGTGTTGCGCACGTCAACGATGTCGCCGGGCACCGAGAAGTCATAGAACCAGTAGGCGTTGGCGGGTGAGACGTTGAGGCAGCCGTGCGAGACGTTGACCTTGCCCTGCTGCGCGATCGACCAGTCCGCCCAGTGCACGTACTCGCCGTCGTAGCTGATCCGCACGCCGACCGGCACGACCTTCTTGTACGCCTCGTCACCCTTGCTCAGCCCGAAGGTGGCCGAGTCCATCTTGATCTTCTTCTCACCGCCCACCACCACGTGCGGGCCGGAGTTGGTGCGCAGGTCGATCGGCCCGTTGTCACCCTTGATCCGGGCGTCGCGCCCCATCGACGTCGGCATCGTGCGGATCAGCCGGTCGTTGGAGTAGACCTTGATCATCTTGGTCCGGTCGTCGACGATCGAGATGTGCTTGTCGCCGACCCGGAACCAGGCGCTGGTGTCAGCCTGGCCGTAGAGCGAATTGCCGAAATTCTTGCCGTAGGCCTTGGCGGTGATGCTCACCTTGGTGCCGGGCTTCATGTAGTTCTTGGTGCGCCAGTAGACGTTGGAGTTGTCCAGCCAGCTGAAGCCGCCGACCTGCGCCGGCTCGGTCTTGACCGCTATCGCGGCCTGGGCGGCCTTGCGGTCCGGAATCGGCTCGTCGAAGTGGATCCGCACCACCTGGCCCACTCCGAAGGTGACTCCGGGCGCGATGCCACCGCCGGCCGCGGTCTGGATGTAGGGCATCGTCATGTTGGCCGGCTTCAGCGTGCTGAAGTTGCTGGTGGTAGAGGTCTGCTGACCGGCGGCGTTGGTGGCCGTGGCCTCCAGCGAGTACAGGCGGTTGTAGCCGAGCGCCTCGGCCGATGACCAGGACCGCTTGTCGGCCGACAGCGCGCCCTTGACCTGCTTGCCTTCGAGGTTGGTCAGCTTGACCGCGGACAGCGAACCGCCCGCCACCCCGACCTTGATGGGCGTCATCGGGTTGACGCCGGTCGCGTCCTTGCCCGGGTTGAAGCTCAGCACCGCCGGTGCCACCTGTGGTGCGCTGCTGGCCGCTGAGGCGGTCGCGTTGGAGTTGCTCGAGGTCGGTCCGGCCGCATCGGGGGCCTTCTTCTGCGAGCAGGCGCTCAGCACCAGCACGGTGGCCAGCACCCCCGACACCACCGCCGCCGATTTACCCCGGTATCCCGCCAAAACCGTTCCTTCCCACCTCACGGCCGCCCGCCGTCGCGGCGCCGTCGCGGATCATTGTGACGTACTTTCCGGGCTGCCACGGTCACGGCTCGTGACGAAACGGTGTCAGATCAAACTCGCCGGACTCCCTGCCAGCGCGCCGGCGACACTCCCTGCCAGCGCGTCGGCGCCGCCAGGCGGCAGACTAGGCGCGTGAGTGTCCTGCGGATAGCCCTGGCCCAAGTCGACCTGGTCGTCGGCGATCTGGAGACCAACCGGGCGATGGTGCGCGAGCGGGTCCGGCAGGCCGCGGGGGCAGGCGCCCAGCTGGTGGTCTTCCCGGAGATGACGCTGACCGGCTACCCGCCGGAGGACCTGGTGCTTCGCCGGTCGTTCCGGCAGGCCTCGTGCGCGGCGTTGAACGAGCTGGCCGCCGAACTGGCCGACGCCGGCCACGGAGACCTCGCGGTGGTGGTGGGCTACCTGGATTCCGAGGGCGGGCCTCGCAACGCCGCCGCCTTTCTCCAGGACGGCCAGGTGGTGGCCCGCTACTTCAAGCACCACCTGCCCAATTACGGCGTCTTCGACGAGTCCCGTTACTTCAAGGCCGGCACCGAGCTGAGCGTGGTCGGCTTCGGCGGCATCGACATCGGCCTGACGATCTGCGAGGACGTCTGGCAGGACGGCGGCCCGTTCGCCGCCGCCGCGGCCGCCGAGGTCGGCCTGCTGATCAACATCAACGGCTCGCCCTACGAGCGGAACAAGGACGACGTGCGGCTCGACCTGGTGCGGCGCCGGGCGATCGAGGCCCGCTCGGCGGTGGTCTATGTCAACCAGTGCGGCGCCCAGGACGAGCTGGTCTTCGACGGCGACTCGTTCGCGGTCGGCGCCGACGGCAGGCTGCTGGCCCGGGCGCCGCAGTTCGTCGAGGACCTGTACCTGCTGGAGCTGGACCTGCCCGACAGCGCCGGCAACACCGTGAGCCAGGCCGGTGAGCTCAGGGTCGGGCGCTACCGCGCGCCCAAGCCGCCCCGCCCGGTCAGCGGCGAGCTGGCCGAGCCGCTCGGGGTCGCGGACCGGCTGCCGGACGAGGCCGAGGTCTGGGGCGCCCTGGTGATCGGCACCCGGGACTACATCCTCAAGAACGGCTTCACCTCGGTGGTGCTGGGGATGAGCGGCGGCATCGACTCAGCGGTGGTGGCCACGATCGCCGCCGACGCCATCGGGGGCGGAAACGTCCACGGGGTGGCGCTGCCCAGTGACTACTCCTCCGAGCACTCACTGGCCGACGCCGCCGAGCTGGCCGCCAACCTGGGCGCGCCGCTGCAGACGGTGCCGATCGCGCCGATGGTCACCGCGTTCGTGGAGTCGCTGAAGCTGACCGGGCTCGCGGAGGAGAACGTGCAGGCCCGGGTGCGCGGCACCACCCTGATGGGCCTGTCCAACCAGCACGGGCACCTGGTGCTGGCCACCGGCAACAAGAGCGAGCTGTCGGTCGGCTACTCGACGATCTACGGCGACGCGGTGGGTGGCTTCGCCCCGATCAAGGACATCTACAAGACCTGGGTGTGGCGGCTGTCCACCTGGCGCAACGAGTACGCCGCGGCCCACGGTGAGACCCCGCCGATCCCGGAGGCGGTGATCACCAAGGAGCCGAGCGCGGAGCTGCGACCCGGC